>DEHG01000009.1:0-226 GCA_002351795.1 Ruminococcaceae bacterium UBA2806
TAGGGAGCGAGCATATATCTGCCAAGCTCTGTAAAAATGCTTACATCGCCAAGTCCGGCAGGAACAAGTATCTCATCAAATGCCTTATGTACGCCCTCGCCGATAACAAAAATATCATTCGGCTCTTTATCAGGAGTATAGGGTATGCCGATACCGCCCGAAAGATTGATAAAGCTTATCTCAACTCCGGCTTCCTCTTTTATCTCAACAGCAAGCTCAAAGAGTA
>DEHG01000009.1:483-656 GCA_002351795.1 Ruminococcaceae bacterium UBA2806
GTGATATCGTCAAGATTGATGATTGCGCCTATCTCGTTAGCATATCTGAATTCCTCGCTCGGAGTATCGTTGGATGAAAACATTATTTCAGGGAATTTAAATCCGCATTTTTTACTCATAAGCAGCTCTGTATATGATGAACAGTCCGTTCCGCAGCCCTCTTCCTTCAGGAT
>DEHG01000009.1:753-3234 GCA_002351795.1 Ruminococcaceae bacterium UBA2806
GCAAAATACTCACGAAAGCCCTTATTCCATGAAAAAGCCTTATACAGATCTCTTGCATTCTGTCTTATTGCCTTTTCGTCATATATATGAAACGGCGTAGGAAAGCTTTTGATAATGCTTTCAGCCTGCTGCTTTGTAATAAACGGTTTTTTTGTCATGAATTATCCCCTCCGGAATTTTTAAAAATACATTTTCATAATACAACAAAATACTGCATTTTGTCAATATATTTTTCTGAAAAAACTGGTCAAATCTAATAAATTTAACTTGACATAAAACGTTAATAACAATATAATAGTAATTATCGGATTTTGTTAATGCGATGAAAAATGGCGGAATTAATAGTCCTGTCCCCCATCGTCATCGTACTGCCGGAAATATTATTCCGGTGCAAACATACGGAAATGCTGAATCTCAGATCAGTGTTTTCACAAAACTATATAATGAAAAGGCGGTTATTATCATGGCAGAGAATGTCACAAAGATCAAGCTTACTCTTGAGGGTAAAAGAAAATATGAAGCAGAGCTCAATGAGCTTAAAACCGTAAAAAGAAAAGAAATAGCTGAAAACCTCCAGACTGCACGAGCACAGGGCGACCTTTCGGAGAACAGCGAATATGATGAAGCAAAAAATGACCAGGCAAAACTGGAAGCAAGAATAAAAGAACTTGAAACTGTCCTCAGAAACGTTGAGGTTATTGACGAAAGCGAAATGAGTCTTGACAAGGTCCATATCGGCTCAACAGTAAAAGTCCATGACAGGAAATTCGATGAGGATGTAGTTTTCCAGATAGTAGGTTCCAGTGAGGCTGACCCGTTCAACGGAAAGATATCCGATGAATCACCTGTCGGCAAGGCTCTTCTTGATAAGTCCATCGGAGATATCGTAAAGGTAGAAACTCCCGGCGGAGAGTCTGATTTCACAATACTCGAAATATCCATGTAACATTAGCCGTGGAAAAAATAAGTGAAAGGAAAGAGATAAAATGGCCGGAAACGGAAATAACAATCAGCAGCAGGATATTAATCAGCTTTTAAAAGTAAGGCGTGAAAAGCTGAAGGAGCTCCAGGATTCAGGACGGGATCCTTTTATTGAAACGAAATATGAAGTAACGCATCACAGCGCAGATATAAAAGACAATTTTGAAAAGCTCGAAGGCAGCACCGTTGCGATTGCAGGACGTATCATGTCAAAAAGAGTTATGGGTAAAGCATCCTTCTGTCACATTCAGGATCTCAAGGGTACTATACAGTGCTATGTAGCAAGAGACGCTGTCGGAGAGGAAGAATACAAGCTTTTCAAGAGGATGGACATAGGCGATATCGTTGGACTCAAGGGCGAAGTTTTCAGAACCAAGACAGGTGAAACATCTGTTCATGCAAGTGAGATAAAGCTTCTTACAAAGAGTCTCCAGATACTTCCCGAAAAGTATCATGGTCTTACAAATACAGATACACGCTACAGGCAGAGATATGTTGACCTTATCATGAACGAGGACGTTAAGGATACATTTGTAAAGCGCAGTAAGATCATCAGTGCGATCCGCAGATATCTTGACAGTCAGGGATTTATGGAGGTAGAAACTCCGATGCTTGTATCAAATGCAGGCGGAGCAGCTGCAAGACCTTTTGAGACACATTTCAATGCGCTTGACGAAGATCTCAAGCTCAGGATATCTCTTGAACTGTACCTTAAAAGACTTATTGTTGGCGGTCTTGAAAGAGTTTATGAGATCGGTCGTGTATTCAGAAACGAGGGGCTTGACACAAGGCATAATCCCGAATTTACGCTGATGGAATTGTATCAGGCATATACAGATTATCACGGCATGATGGATCTGACGGAGAACCTGTATCGTTATGTAGCGCAGGAGGTTCTCGGCACAACGAAGATAACATATAACGGCATTGAAATAGATCTTGGAAAGCCTTTTGAGAGGATAACGATGATCGACGCCGTAAAGAAATATTCAGGTGTTGACTTCAACGAGATCAAGGATCTTGAACAGGCGAGAAAAGCGGCTGATGAGAAGGGTATAGAATACGAGGAGCATCATAAGAAGGGTGATATTCTGAATCTGTTCTTTGAGACGTATGTAGAAGAGCATCTGATACAGCCGACATTTCTTATGGATCATCCAGTTGAGATATCTCCGCTTACGAAGAGGAAACCAGACGCACCGGATTATGTAGAGCGTTTCGAGTTCTTCATAAACGGATGGGAGATGGCAAATGCTTACAGTGAGCTAAATGATCCAATTGATCAGCGTGAAAGGTTCAAAGCTCAGGAGGATTTGCTTGCACAAGGTGATGAAGAGGCAAACCATACTGATGAAGATTTCCTCAATGCTCTTGAGATTGGTATGCCGCCTACAGGTGGAATTGGTTATGGCATAGACAGGCTGTGTATGCTGCTTACAGATTCGCCTGCAATCAGAGACGTTCTTCTTTTCCCGACAATGAAGAGCCTCGACAAATAAA
>DEHG01000033.1:0-4910 GCA_002351795.1 Ruminococcaceae bacterium UBA2806
AATATAAAATAACGATAGAATATGCAAATCAGGTACGAAAGGTTTGATAATATGAAAATAAGAATGAATAAAAAACCGAGATATATTTGTATATTATTGGCGATAATTCTTTTGCTGAATTGTATCGTAATAGAGAGCATAAAAGTCTATGCTGACGAAGAAGTCATGTATGAGGGGAATGAGCTTCGCGGCTGGAGTGTGGACTGTGTATGGGAAAACGGTACGTCATTGCTGGATATAGTATCCTCACGTAACGAGGATATGATACTAAAGATGTCAGTAACGTATTATGCCCCTCTTTCTGCCATGACACAGGATTATCCTGCAGGAACGGTAAAGTTTTCAATACCGGATTTCGGCATGCTGAAAAGAAGCGGGACATCGTTTGCAATCAAAACGGCTGCCGATCAGGATGACACTGACTGGAACTGCGAATATGACATTCAGAAGCAGATGTACATATTTTCAAACGCAAGGACCTTTGAAGCAGAAAAGCCTTTGTCGGGAGGCTTTGAAATGCTCTGGACAGCATCAAGCCGTCAGAGTATGACGGATTTTGAAATGACGGAAAATCCGATATTTTCGCTTGAAAATGAAAGTACAAAAATGAGTCCTCTGACGCTGAAATGCAAAACTATAAGAGATTATTATATAATCGACCTTCAGAGAGATTATCTTTCTTATGAGCAGTATGATGATCCAAGTATCAATAAGAACGGATATGTTTCGTATAATTACAGGACATACTTTTATCTTCAGCAGAGAGCAAGATCAGCCTATCTGAACAATTACTTTGTAAAGGTAAGCTTTGAAGATGACACTGTTACGGATGATCAGATGGCAGGAATACTGACTCAGTACTGGACAGGCGGGAAGAAAGTAGAAGCACACCTTGAGAAGATACAGGATCCCGTGACCGGCGAAGATGTATGGGGCTTTTACCGTTTTGCAGATGTAGAATCATGGAACCTCGGAACGTGCGATTTTGTATTGTCATATCCTAATTCTCTGATTTCAAAAGAGGCAAAGGTAGAAACGGATCTTCTTGTGCTGTATTACGATGAAAACGAATATGTCAGCTATCATACTTCAAACGTCACGGGAGAGGTAATTTGTGACAGTGATAATGTAAGGATTAACGTATACCAGTTCTGGTACGGAGACGGAAACTTTTCGATGATCAAATGGAGTTCTTATGAGAGAGATTCTTATACAAATGGAGGAGCAGCGCCGTATAAATATTCGGACAGACTGCTTTCAAAGAAGATCTTTAACAACGAGAGAGTGACATTCACTCTTGGCGCGCGTTACAGGATGTCAACGAGTACAGGAGCTTCTTCAAAAACGATGAGAAGGACAATGGACGAAGAAGATGATCCCGACCCTGACGGCAGAGATAGCAGCAAAATAATGAAAACCACCTCTTCATCTTCGAAGACAGACCCGAACGCAAACGGATATATCGGTCACAATGATGCCGACCTTGAAACACCCTTTGATTTTGTTATCGGAGACGACAGGCTTTCAGTTGACCTGAACAACGGAAATTTCCGTATGCTCGAAAGCGACGAGTATACCTTTACAAGAGTTATCGGTCCGCAGGACAGCAGAAATTACGATTATGAGCTTTACGTTTCAAATGTGGGCTATACATCTGAAACAGGGAAAATAGCAGCACAGAACGAATACAGGCTTTTCGGAACCGGAAAGACAGGTACAACATCGGTTTTCGACCTTACCAATATCTCTTCCAAAACTGGTTTTGAGGATTATACTGACGGTGTAAAGGCTATCTACATCAAGATAAAGAATTTTGTGGGAGAATATGAGCCTTACTACAAGGCTGATATAGCCTTTCACTTTGACCAGCAGAAAAATCTGTCGCTTGATGAAGGCCAAAGGATAAACACCAACGGAAAGATAACGAATTACGGATTTATGAACGCGTTCTATGCCGGAACGAACCGTGACGCTTTTTCGGTAGGAAGTGAATCCTTCCTCAAGGAGTGCGGAGACAACATAGATATGCAGAATTTCGGTCAGCTTATGATGTATCTGGACATAGAAGGCTACAACAGGCTAATCTATCACTCAATGTCAAATGTTTATCTGAGAGACGTAGTTACGATCGTAGGCTCGGAAACAACAGTTACCTCAAAGGCAAGAAGCAAGGCAGAGGGCGGCGGATATAATGTAACCATTGATTCAAAGGGAACCATAAAGGTAAAGGACGACAGCCCCGGCGAGCTTGAAAGATTTTCACTTTATATAAAGATACCAAAGCTCCTGACCGTAGACAGCAGTCTTTCGGATATAGAGCTTGTAAACTGCTATGGAACTAACCAGCTTGGGCAAAGAGTAAATAATATAGATTTTAAGAATAACGTAACATATAGCATCATCACGCTGTCGGACGGTGAACGTGCGATAGTAGCGGATTTTGACTTTTCAGAAAACCCGCTTGAGATCTCAAAGCTAACATCTGTCAATCTGAAGATACCGGCTCTCGTTCTGTATACCGATATAAAAACAACGGTTCACAGGTCTGTTGAGGCAAGGACCTTTACGATGATACAGGACGAGGGAATCGGAAAGATTGAAGGAATTGAAAACAACAACCCGCCCACGTACCGTCAGTATGCGGCTCTGGATGTTTATGACATGAACCGCAACGGCAGGACAAACGAAGTTCAGGGCGGTTCGTACCACAGCGTATCATACGAAAACATAGTTGAACAGTGGCAGGATACGACTATGAAGCTTGTAAAGTCCTACCGTGACGAAACGTGGAAGCTGCTTTACGACAGTACCGCTGACGACTGGTATTCCGAAACCGAGGTAAACGCATACAGCAGCCAGCTCGGCGAAAACGAGAACAAGAGGGCAACGTATGCCTATCGCCTGAGCATAGATCTGGGTTCGGGAGCATCGGATATATTATTCAGTGATGTTCTGGAAAGTGCCGAAAACAGCGAATGGAAAGGCACGCTGAACAGCATTGATTTCAGCTATGCAGCAGGACTTGGTCTTGTACCGAGCGTGTATTATTCTACTGAAGAAATAACATATTCTGAAAGAAGACAGAGCAACGGAACATGGGTGAACAATCTTGATGAGTATACAGCAGATACGGTGCAGGAATGGAACGGCAATATCTGGACAGCGCCCGTAAATAAAATACGTTCAATAGTCGTGCGCTTCAGTACGGCAGGACTGAAAGACGGCGTTATCTCAAAAAAGCAGGTATATTTTATTGTTAACATGACGGCGCCTGAGCTTACTCCTGAAGAGATAGACGAGTTCAGATTTCCGCTGGGGAAAAAAACCATAAACAATCATACGGTTTATTACATGAGCAGGAATCTGAATACAAGGATAAGGCTGGATTCAAAAAACGCAACAGTAAAGCTTTTGCCGGCGGTAGTTCTTATAAAGATGATAAAAAAGGACGGCGAAAACGGAAAGGTCCTTACCGGAGCGGAGTTCTCGTTCTTTACCGACAGCAAAGGCACCCAACCGGTAATTGACTGGGAAGGAAATGTCACCGCCCAGAATGTCAAGCTGAATAATTTCGGCGAACTTTTAGTGGATACTCTTGAGCCGGGAACGTATTGGTACAGAGAAACTGTTCCTCCTGTGGGCTATCATCTTGATACAACGCTGAGAAAAATAGATCTTGAACATTATGACATTTCATACATCGAGAATGATCTCTACATCATAGAAAATGACAGGCTTACCGGCAGGATAGTCTTTACCAAAAAGGATGCGGATGACGAATACGTAGAAGGAATACCGGGCGCAGTTTACGCTCTGTTTGATGCCAACGGAATAAGCGTATTTACTGACGAAAACAATGCATATCAGGAAACCGGCGGGACCAAAACGGAATTCACTACCGACAATAACGGACAGATAATAATAACCGATCTTCCATGGGGCAACTATTATCTTATCGAGAAGTCGGCGCCTGCGGGCTATGATATGAACGAAGAAAAGGTATGGGCAAATGTCAGCAGAAATATAAATGTCGAGGAACAGACGGAAGCCAATGCGATAGTCGTATATTGTTCACAGGAGGATATAGAACAGACTGCCTCGATACGTCTTACAAAATACGACAGAGACGGAACAAGTCCGCTGAAAAATGCATGGTTTGCTCTGCAGAAGCTTGACCATGAGGGAAACTGGAATTCGGTTAAGGGATATGAATATCTGAAAACGGGCACCAACGGCATGATCACGGCAGAAGAGCTGAAATTCGGAACCTATCGCTTCATGGAACTTATAGCACCGACCGGATATCTTCTGGAAAACGACAAGCTATATTCGGACGAAGTGACGCTCAATGCAGATACGGTAGGTGAAATATTAAAGATCACAAAAATCAACGAGCGCCTTACTGGCTCTGCAACGCTGACAAAATACAGCGACGACGGCATACCCCTTAACGGCGCAAAATTTGATCTGTATATGGTGAACGGCGAGATCGACCCTGCAGGAAAGCTTAACGTCAACGGAACCCTGACGGATTATGCAGGTGCTCCGGCAGGCGACCCTGAGGACGTCGCAATAAAGCTGAACATGGAAACAAAGACCATAGACGGACAGACGGGAATGCTTGAAACAGTTACCGGACTTGACTGGGGAAAATATTATTTCAAAGAGTTTTCGTCACCGAGTGGGTACACAAAGGACGATACGATCTACTGCTTTGAGGTAACTGCAGAAAATGCGGCGATAACCTTCAGCAGTATGAAGCCCGTAAACGAACGCAAAAAGGGCGAAGTAGTGCTGAACAAGACAGCGGGTGAACAGGTCGTGACCGCCGACGGAGTGTATCATACCGATGACAGGATCGGCGGCGCAGAGTTTGCGCTGTTTACATCATCCGGAGAAAAAATGTATGT
>DEHG01000033.1:4944-7108 GCA_002351795.1 Ruminococcaceae bacterium UBA2806
AGATCACAGACCCGATCACAAATGCCGTATCGACCGTAAGCTGTTACAGTGTGTGCGAAAGCACGGAGCCCGATGCTGCGCTGACCATGGTTACGGATTCTAACGGACAGATACGTGTTGACGGCATATTCTGGGGAAGCTACTATTTTGAAGAGACAAAAGCTCCCGAAGGATTTTCGCTTGGAGACAAGGTGCGCTTTACGGTCAACGCAATGAGCTGTCTTGCAATACAGGAGCTTGAATGCGAAGATTATGCAATGAAGTGTCTTATCCGTATAGACAAGGAGATAGACGATAAGCTTGAGGTCTTCGGAACGCCCACATTTGTTTTCAGGGTAGAAAACATCGACACCCATGAAACGTATACCCGTATGATAACGCTTGCGGGAGACGCACTGACCGGTTCTGCAATTGCTCAGGTTCCTATAGGAAATTACCGTGTGACAGAGGTAAAAGTAAACCGTTATAATCTTTCAAAAACGGAATACATAATGGAAAATACAACAGCTACCGCGCGGAAAATTGACGGCGAAGAGCTGGACAGCAAGGAAGGCGGCAAAGAATTTACATTCAATCTCAGCACAGATGAGGGCGTACCACAGACGGCTGAGGTAAAGTTTACAAACACTCTTGAAAATTATTCCGGCATAAGCCATGCGTCAGCAATAAACAATATCGTGCCGTCAAAACGTAAGCTTACGGGATTTAGTCTGGAGCTGAATGACGAGTATATTGCCTGCGCAAGAGCGGAGCATAATGATTTTCCTGTCACCAAAGAAATGCTCAGCGGAAAGCTGAACTATGACGACGGAACAAGCATTGAGCTTACGGCAGAGCAGCTTGAGGCAGTACTGCCTGCGAACTGGACGGTAGACAACGGCTTTACAAATGCGGGACAATCGTTCATGCTGAACGCGCAGTATACCGAAAACGGCAAGACGTTCAAGACAGTATTTGTGGCAACGATAGGTCCGTACAAGGTCATCGAGTCGCAGAAAGTCATTTTCAGGAACGATGTTGACAACAAATCGATATTTGAACTTGACGGAAAGCGCATGGGAGTAAACACAGTTTACTTCAACAGCGACGACAACGACAATAAGGTCGTAGTATCGGGCACATACGTCAATCCGACGGTCGTAACCGGCGACGGCTCTGTCATGGAATGGGAGATCCTCACAGGCGAAGATAGGGGTCAGAAAATCAAGGCAACAAAAGACCATGTAGCGAAATACCTTAAAGACAACTATGACAACGGATAGCGTGAGCTTGAACTCCGCGCGGTGGTCGGCGAACTTGTAGTTGATTTTGACTACACAGGCAAGGTCGAAGAGTTCATTGCGCCCTTTGACGGCATATACTACATCGAAGGCTGGGGCGCTCAGGGTGGAAATAATGGCATTGATGAACTAACCGATTTTTCAGAAGAATATCTTAATATTGCCGGGCTAAGAAATGATATTAGAGAACATTATAGTATGGGCGGAGGTGCTGGCGGATACTCATATGGTTATGTATATTTGAAGCGGGGAGAAAAAGTATATGTAGCTGTTGGAGGAAAAGGAAAAACAGCGTATAATATTAATGGAATATATCGTCAGCAATATGCAGAAGGTGGATGGAATGGTGGTGCTGACGCTGAGGAAACATACTTGTTCTATAATAACCAGAGATGGTTCTACGGAAGTGGTGGTGGAGCTACTCATTTTGCACTTACCCTTGAAGGTTCAGGTGTTCTTGCTAACTATAATAGTAATAGAGATGAAGTCCTTTTGGTAGCCGGCGGTGGCGGAGGAAGTGGTATGTATTCATATATTACTAATCATGGTTGGAATCAGTATGGCAAAGGTGGTTACGGTGGAGGAGAAATTGGTGGCCCTGTTACCAATCGAAACACAGATGGATCAAATATAGATAATTCTATTGATGGAGGCGGTCAAAACGGTGGCGGTTCTGGGCAATTTGGAAAAGGATATTTGGCTAACTCGGGTTATGCAGCCGGTGGCGGCGGTGGATGGTACGGCGGTACAACAATTGATCACCATGGTGCTACAGGCGGCTCGGGTCATGTCGGCACCGGCATGATAACCGGCGAAACCATAGGCGGCAACAACACCTTTAAAGCACCAGACGGCACAGACGAAACAGGCCACATCGGCGACGG
>DEHG01000033.1:7191-8432 GCA_002351795.1 Ruminococcaceae bacterium UBA2806
TCATTTACTGCTCCCGTTAATGGTCTTTATCAGCTTGAAGGCTGGGGCGCTGCGGGTGGATTTGCAAAAAAGAATCCCGAATCTTTCCATAATGGTTTTACTCAGGATGAAGTTAATAATTGGGAAGATCTTGAAGGAGGTCGCGGAGGTTATTCGACAGGTTATGTTTATTTAACTAAGGGTCAAACAGTTTATTATGCTGTTGGTGGAAAAGGAGACACACTTATAGATAATGATGTTACAACCCTTAATTGGAATGGCGGCATTGTAAACGGAGGTTTTAATGGCGGAGGAACAGCTACTGGATATGTATATAATAATGATACAAAAGTAATTTGGTATTCCGGTGCCGGTGGTGGAGCAACTCATTTTGCAATAAATAATAACTTGGGTGTACTGAATAATTATGTTCATAACCAAAATGATGTTCTTCTTGTTGCCGGTGGTGGCGCAGGAAGTGCTTCCGCATATAACATTTCTTCTGAAGGTTGGGGCTCATGCGGTTCTGGCGGTGCCGGCGGAGGTCTTGAAGGACAGACAAATCACGATGCTATTTTTCAGAGATATACCACTGTAGGGACAAAAGCAGGCGGCGGAAATCAAAATTCAGGTGGAAAAAGTACCAATTACCCAGGATACACTTTTGCCGGAGGTGATAATGGTTCTTTTGGAACGAGTAGTATAGATAATAACTCAACATCTACAAAAGCAGGCGGCGGAGGAGGCTGGTATGGCGGTGCATCAGGTTCGCGAACAGGTGGCGGCGGCGGTTCGTCCTACATTGGCAGTGAAAATCTGATTAACGGTCAGACCATAGCAGGCAATACCGTTGACTATACCACAACAAACGGAACGGTTGTAACTCCGCAGAATATGCCTACCCATAACGGAGCAATAGTTGATAACGGTATAGTCGGTATTAATAGTAATGATACCGAAATGATAGGCAACAGAGGTGACGGCTACGCAAGAGTAACGCTGATACCCACAACTTCAACAGATTTTGACTACACAGGTGACGTACAAACCTTTACCGCGCCCAAATCAGGAACTTACCTTCTTGAAGCTTGGGGAGCGCAGGGCGCGTGTGAAACTGATGCGAATCTCGGCGGAAAAGGCGGCTATACAAGCGGCACTATTATGCTTAATGCCGGTGAGACTATCTATGTTTATGTTGGACAACAACCGGAAGCGAAAAGAACCGTGGGAGGCGAAAGCAATCCCGGCGGCTGGAACGGTGC
>DEHG01000033.1:8538-8803 GCA_002351795.1 Ruminococcaceae bacterium UBA2806
AGGTGGTGGCGCGACGGATTTCCGGCTTGTTAAGTCCACCGCAAGTGACGGCTGGAGCGGATTTGATTCTCTTAAAACACGCATTATGGTCGCAGCAGGCGGCGGTGGTGGCTCTGACGGAGGCTGGAGATATTATTATCAGCAGGGTTTGTACGGAGAACCTACAAGCAATCCCGTAAACAGTTCCTTGGGTTCTTATGTTCCTTATTCCGTAACAAAGGGAGGCGAAGGCGGCGGACTAAGCGGAACCGACGGACACGGAAGC
>DEHG01000033.1:9005-9337 GCA_002351795.1 Ruminococcaceae bacterium UBA2806
TGCTTCAAACCGTCAGCATGGCGGCGGAGGCGGAGGCTCGTCCTTCATCTCGGGTCACACAGACTGTGATGCAATATCCGGCAGCTCGACCGAAAGCAATATCACTCACACAGGCCAGCCGAACCATTATTCAGGCAAAGTCTTTACAAATACCGTAATGATCGACGGCGCAAGTACAATGACCGATCCAGACGGTTCAACCGTTACCGGCCACACCGGCAACGGCTACGCAAAGATTACATACCTTGGCTGATAAAACAAAAAAGAACGGAGACAATGACTTGTCTCTGTTCTTTTTATTGTCGTGCCATTACAAAGAAAAATGATATGTG
>DEHG01000033.1:9360-10900 GCA_002351795.1 Ruminococcaceae bacterium UBA2806
TGTGGAACAGCTTTAACGACATAAGCAGGGCTTTGCAGATCGTAAGAAATAAAGTAATCGCAGTAATAAAAGAGCTTGCGAAAAGGGGCTTTATAAGGAAATTAAGAGTGCTGAAAAAAGACGGCAGTTATTCGGTTACTGATCTGAAAGAACAAATGAAAGAATGACAAAAAAGCGAGTTTCAAACAACAAAAACGTATCTTGATTAAAAACTGCTTATTGCCTGTTTGCAAGTAAAAAATCAAATATTGCCGGATTTTTACTTATCGGGGATAGTCCACTGAATCGGGTGGTCAATATTTAGGGAAACACTGAATAAAGCACCTTATACTGAGCAAAAAAGCAAATGACATGATTTTTTCACAAAGCAAACGGATTATAACCGAAAAATACCCTAAAAACACGCTATATCAGTGGTTTTTGAGGGTTCTTACCCTCAAAAGGGCGCACTTATCCCACAGCTTGTACAGAATGTTTTTTTGCGTAAGCGTACATCAGCAGATTTGTACAGGCAAACAGGACATTCAGCTTATGCAGATTTTTTGCGATCCCGCGATAGCGAACTTTTGTAAATTTGAAACGAACCTTGATATAATGAAATGCGTGTTCTACCTTGCAGCGGACAGATGATTTGCGATGATCAATTTCTTTTTCCCAGTTGACAGCATTGTCTGAAACATCCTTGATGCTTTTCGGTCTGCGTACAATACGGAAATCTATTTTGCTGAAATGCTCATTATTTACGATCTCTTCACGCTTTTCAATACCGATGTATCCGGAATCACCATATGCTACTTCATCATCTTCCCGAAGCAGCTTGTGTGCTTCTGTTATATCATGAACATTTGCAGGTGTTGCTGTAATGGTATGAACATAACCCGTTCCGGCATCTGCTCCGATATGGCATTTCATTCCGAAACGCCATTCGTTGCCCTTCTTTGTCTGGTGCATTTCAGGATCTCTGGCTTTTTCCTGATTCTTCGTGGAACTTGGTGCATTGATAATCGTCGCATCTACGATCGTGCCGCCCTTCATCATTGCTCCGCCCTGCTCGAGAACATAATTGATAGCCTTGAACATCTGCTCTCCAAGATGGTTCTTCTCCAAAAGGTGTCTGAATTTGAGCAGTGTTGTGGCATCAGGTACCTGTTCTTCGTTGAAATCAATTCCCATAAACTTTCTGAACGCATAGCTGTCATAGATTGCATCCTCAATTCCTTCATCCGAAAGATTGAACCACACCTGAAGAAGATACATTCTAAGCATCTTTTCAATTCCCCTTGTGGGTCTGCCACGCTTTCCTTTGGGATAGTAGGGTCTTACAAATTCAACCCATTCATCCCACGGGATAATTTCTTCCATTACATCGAGAAATTCTTCTCTTTTGGTTTTCTTTTTTCTTTTGCTGTACTCATAATCGCTCAATGTCATATGACTCATTTTGCTCTCTCCTATGCTTTTCTTTTGCATTTTTATTATTGCATAGTTTCATGCTGTTGTAATTCTTTTTTTAATTAGTGTCTGCTCAATGATCAAGCAA
>DEHG01000033.1:11002-11203 GCA_002351795.1 Ruminococcaceae bacterium UBA2806
GCCATCTATGACGCTTTTGACATTATTTTGATGATATACAACTAATCATTAAGAAAAAGCTATGATTAAGTACTTTTTGGTTTTGAGCACTTATTTTTTCAAGTAACACTTGTGTCCACCATGTAAAAGCAAAAACAAACATCCATATCATATGATAGTAATCTATTGTCTAAATAAACGTCATTTGCGTCATAAGCGTCA
>DEHG01000135.1:0-4621 GCA_002351795.1 Ruminococcaceae bacterium UBA2806
GGGCATGAAAGCAGAACATCCCCCCTTATCCGCCCGAAGCGGAGATGTCGGTTTCACTGATTCAGGTTATTATATAAAATTGACAGATTGTATAAAAAACACTTACCTGTTTTTGAATGAGGTTACGCGATTAACCTATTGTAATATTGCCGTTTCTGTATTATACTCTCATTGAAGGAAAACTGACGGAGGGATGATTATGCGGTCATATTCATTTTTACGATCTGTAACAAAAATTGCCGTTCCTGTTGCGCTGCAAAGTATGCTTCAGGCATCATTCAGCATCGTCGATCAGATAATGGTGGGTAATTTAGGAAGTACAAGTGTCGCTGCCGTGGGTATTGCCGGAAAGCTTTCTTCTCTGTACGGTGTGGTCATCGGAGCGGTGGTTTCAGTCGCGGGTATTATGATCTCACAGTATATCGGTGCCAGGGATGAAAAAGAAGTGAACCGCAGCTTTTGTCTGAACACAGCCATTTCTGTAGTGATCGCTGTAATATTCATGTCCGTGTGCCTGCTGCTTCCGACTCAGCTTATGGGACTGTACTCCACCGATAGCGAAACGGTGAATACAGCTTCCGGATATCTGATGATAATTTCCTTCGGCTTTTTACCATATGCTATAGATATGCTGATCTCTACGCGCCTGAGATGTATGGAAAAAGCAGTCCTGCCGCTTATTTTCAGCATTATGGCAAACGCTGTCAATACCGGGCTGAATTATGTTCTGATCTTCGGCAGGCTGGGGTTCGCAGCAATGGGAGCAGACGGCGCAGGCATTGCAACCGTTATTTCACAGCTTTTCAATACGCTTCTGCTGGTAACGAGTCTGATCGTTGTCTGCAGAAAGAACGGATCGGAATTGAGCTTCTCCGTAAAGCTTACAAAGATGTCTTACGGAAAATATATTGCTATTCTGCTGCCGATACTTGTGACCGAGTTTATGTGGAGCCTGAGCGAAAACATTTACGCTTCCGTCTATGGTCATATTGGTACTCTTGAATGCGCAGGAATGACGCTTACCTACCCGATACAGGGGCTTATGATAGGAGCGCTCAGCGGTCTGGCGCAGGCTTCAGGAATACTGATCGGCAAGGAGCTTGGCAAGGGCAGCTTTGATTCCGCTTTTGAAAAATCAAAAAAGATGATATTATATGGACTTATCGGGTCATTTATATTATCGGTAGCGCTGGTCTATTCAATGAAATATTATACGGACGCTTACAATGTAGAAAAATATGTCAAGCTTGTGGCGCAGCAGATTCTACTTGTGTTTGCAGTCGTTTCACCTGTCAAGGTTCTTAATATGATAATCGGCGGCGGCATTATCAAAAGCGGCGGGCGGACTAAGATCGTAATGATAATCGAGCTTACAGGCACATGGGGCGTCGGCGTTCCGCTGGCACTGCTCAGCGCCTATGTATGGAAGCTCCCGATACCCGTTGTATATTTCGTTCTTTCGATGGAGGAATGTGTACGTCTGATACTGTCATGGAGCGTTTTCAGAAGAAGGAAATGGATGAAAAGGATCTGAAGATGCTTAACCGGGAACGGAGGGTAAGGCGGTCATTCGTGTAACCTGAATCCGTGAAACTTACAATCTTCATTGCGGGTGATTTAACGGGTTTGACAGTTCTGCTTTAACGCCTTGAGTGATGCTTTATCAGTATTTCTGCTTTGGTCAGTCAAAAGGTGGAAACCACAAGGGGTTCCCCCTTTTGCAATCCCCTTTCCTTTACCCCCTTGGCAAGCCTGACTTTTATGACTAAGATTTAGTGTTGTCAGGAGCTTTACAAAAAAATTTCTGATGCAGTAAATCAGATGGCTGAGGGGGTGAAATCCTGAATCTGATATTCTGCTTTAATGCCCTGAGCCATACTTCATTTGCATTTCTGCTTTGGTGAGACAAAAGGTGGAAACCACAAGGGGTGTCCCCCTTGAGTTTTCCCCCTTTTGGAATCCCCTTTCCTTAACCCCCTTGGTAAGCCAGGCTTTAATGACTAAGATTTAGTGTTGTCGGGAGCTTTACAAAAGATTTCTGATGCAGTAAATCAGATGGCTGAGGGATAAAATCCTGAATCTGATATTCTGCTTTAATGCCCTGAGCCATGCTTTATCAGTATTTCTGCTTTGGTCAGTCAAAAGGTATATACATGCTGCAATGCTGTATGTTATACTTATCACAGTATGAAAAATCAGAAACGGAGGCGGACAAATGTGGGATGAAAATAAGGTGCGGATAAAAGATATTGCTGAGGAGCTTGGCGTAAGTACAGCAACGGTATCTAATGTTCTTCACGGCAAAACAAAAAAGATCTCCGACAGAACAGTGAAAATGGTGGAGCAAAAGCTTGAAGAACGAGGATATATTCCTGATATGGCTGCAACCCTGCTTGCGCGGAATAATTCCAGAATTATAGGCGTTATCGTAAACGACCATCCGAAATATGAAGGTCATACCTTTGAAGATCCGTTTATCTCAGCCGCGATCAATCATCTGTCGGATGAAATAGAAACAAGCGGTTATTTTATGATGCTGAAAAAAGCGAAAAAAATTACGGAGGTCGTAAATTTTGCTTCCATGTGGAATCTGGACGGCATTGTGATAATCGGCTTTTGCGAGGATGAATATCAGGATCTGCGGGATCATATTCGTATTCCCTTTGTGATATATGACGGATTTGCCGATGTCCAGAATCGCTTCGGAAATATTACCATAGATGATTTCGGCGGCGGAAGGCAGGCTGGCGAATACCTCAGAAGTATGGGTCACAGTCATGTTCTGTGCATTGCCGATAACGATATATGCATGGATCTATTGAGGTATAAGGGATTATGCGAGGGGCTGAACTGCAAGGCGGATTTTCTGAAAATACCCATGGGAGCGAAGGAAAGAGAAGCGTTCTATCTCTCAGAACTCGATACGCTGAAAGAATACACAGCCATATTTGCTGTATCTGATTATTATGCAATAGAGCTGATGCGTTTTTTCCAGCGTCAGGGTTTAGTAATACCTGATGATATTTCAATAGTGGGCTTTGACGGATGCAGAGAAGCTTCTGAGATCACCCCCAAGCTGACCACCATTGCGCAGAACAATCTGCTCCGCGCGCAGGCAGCAATATCGCTGCTGCTGAAAATGATAGATCACAGCGAAACAACTGAAAATCTTTCTATCCCGGTAAAGCTCACGATAGGACAAAGTGTACGAAGGCTGAACTGACATAACAGACGCAAAGCTGACAGGTTTGTAAGCGATAGTACAACATCAAATAAAATAATTGCTGCTTAGCAGAAAGGATAAATAAAATGGAGAAAAAATTAATACTTAAATCAGATATACTCAGCGCGCTTGAAAAGGTTGGAGTAAGACCCGGACAGGTTATCATGGTACATACATCTCTCGGCAGTATAGGCTATGTCTGCGGCGGCGCTCAGACAATGATCGAAGCATTGATAGAAGCCGTTGGCAAGGACGGAACCATTATGATGCCCACACAATCGTGGAAGAATCTTGATCCCGAAACCGGTGTTCACTGGGATGTCGGCAAGGAGAGCTGGCAGGCAATACGGGATAACTGGCCGGCATATGACAGGAATATCACACCCACGAATACCATGGGCGCAGTTGCGGAGATGTTCAGGCAGTGGAAGGGAGCTATCCGCAGCGATCATCCGGCAAGATCAGTCGCTGCATACGGGAAATATGCGCAGTATCTGACACAGGAGCATGATCTGTCGAACATTTTCGGAGACGGTTCGCCTGTGGGGAAGCTTTATGAGCTTGATGCCTATGTGCTTCTTATTGGTGTGGGATATGACAAAAACACCTCGCTTCATCTTGCCGATGCAAGAGCTGAATATCCCGGCAAGCATCTCTGCACTGAGCACAGCGCGGTTTCAGAAAACGGAAAAAGAGTATGGAAGGCTTATGACACTCTTTATGTTGACGGCGAGGATTTTGAACAGATAGGCTCAGCTTTTGAAGAAGCGCATGATGTAAAGAAGGCTGCGTTGGGGGATGCATCCCTGCGTCTGATGAAGCAAAGGGAGCTTGTAGATTTCGCTGTCAGCTGGATCGAGAAAAACAGAACTACAGCTGCGCAGTGACCCCTCTCCTATCCCCCATCTACTCAGCCCTGCCCGCTGCCGGCAGGGCATTTTCTTTTACAAAATGCGAAAAAGGGTAGCTGTGGGCGGGGTGCGTGTGATATAATGGGTTTATTAAGAATACAGGGGTGAAAATTTTGAATTATCAATATAATGTAAAGGCAATTATTACAAATATTTCTGATCGAACTATTATTTCAGGGTACAGACCTGCACATAATATAAATGGATACCTCACTACAGGGATACATAAATATATAGATAAAGATGAAATAGGAATAGCGGAAAGTTCAATAGGATATATTGCTTTTATTACTCCCGAATTATACATCAATAATATAAGTGAGGGTGATATAGTGGATTTTTACGAGGGAAGTAAGAAAGTAGGATATGCAAAAATTATTGAAGTTTATAAGTAAAGAATCCGTGAAATTATTTCCTTAAAAACTGATTTACTATTAAACCTCAGTTAGTAGTAAACCCCCAGTTTTTACTACTATTCTACTACTAA
>DEHG01000135.1:4741-11454 GCA_002351795.1 Ruminococcaceae bacterium UBA2806
ATGTTCATCTGCCACGGCAATATCTGCAGAAGTCCGATGGCTGAGTTTATTCTGAAAGATATGGTCAGGAAAAAAGGTATCGCAGATCAGTTTGAAATAGCTTCCTGTGCTACAAGCCGTGAGGAAATATGGGGCGGCGTCGGCAATCCCGTCTATCCTCCCGCTAAGGCTGAGCTTGCCAGACATGGTATTTCCTGCGATGGAAAACGTGCCGTTCAGCTTACTAAGGATGATTATGACAGGTATGATTATCTGCTGTGCATGGATAATACCAATATGAGAAATGCTAAAAGAATTATCGGCTCTGATTTCGATGACAAGCTTCATCTTCTGCTGTCTTATACCGGCGAAAATGACAGTATCGCTGACCCGTGGTATTTCGGCAATTTCGACCGTACTTATTCGGATATCGTAAGGGGCTGTAATGCCTTTCTCCGCTATCTCGGCTATTGATCCCCTTATTGTATCAGTACAGGAAACAGGTATTGTAAAAATCCATTTCTGGCAACTCCTTCCTTCTGTTCAGTCAACAATGAAACAGTACAGCAGGGTTTTATGGTCTTGCCTCTCCTGCCAGCCCGGTATATACCTTTCAGACTATGATCGAAAGGTATATACCGGACTTTAATTCTTTCTGAAACAGGTTTTCAGAAAAGCCTTTATCTGAATATCAATAAAAGCTGTATGATGAAAGCTTTATGCAGTATTCTTTTTTGTGCATTATTCCGTATTTGAATGTTCGGGTTTAAATAAAGTCGAAAAATGCCTTGATTTACTTTGAGAAATAGAGTAGAATATATAACTGTGTGGGAATGTATTTATATCCTGACGATATGACCGGGAAGATATATACAAGTATTCTTATGACTGCCGTACTGCTTCATTTTCAGATGTAAAACTATTAATGCAGACATTAACGGCTGAGTATAAAGGTAAGGGGAAATAGAATGGTTTTTTCTTCATTGTTTTTTGTGTACTTTTTTCTTGCTATAACTTTAGCGGCTTACTTTATATGTAAGACTACAAAATCAAAAAATATTGTCCTTGTAATTGCTTCTCTTGTATTCTATGCATGGGGCGAACCGATATGGGTAGGACTTTTGATATTCAGCGCATTCCTTAACTGGAAATCCGCTTTGCTTATACAAAAATTCAAGAATACAAAAGCGGCGACAGTTACCGCAGGTCTGGCGATAACTATTGACCTTGCCTTTCTGATAGTATTTAAATACAGCGGATTTATCGTTGAAAATATTAATGCCCTGCTTCATACATCAATACCCGTTCCTCAGATCACAATGCCTATTGGTATAAGCTTCTTTACCTTCCAGGCAATTTCATATATTCTTGACGTATTGTGGGAAACTGTACCCGCACAGAAAAAATATGGTCGTTTTCTTCTGTATCTGTCGCTGTTCCCCCAGCTTATTGCAGGTCCTATCGTCCGTTACAGCGTTATTGAAAAAGAGATCACCGACAGAAGATCTACCCCCGTTGATATCAGCGAGGGCGCAATGAGGGCTATTATCGGTCTTTCAAAGAAGGTCATTATTGCAAATAATCTTTATGTTATCGTTGAACAGTTCTTTGGGACGGATATTTCAAATCTTTCCTTCCTCGGAACATGGTACGGCGTTATAGTATATTCACTGTATGTTTATTTCGATTTCAGCGGATACAGCGATATCGCTATCGGTCTTGGAAGAATGTTCGGCTTCCATTTTAACGAAAACTTCAAGTATCCGTTTATCTGCAAGACGATAAGCGAATTCTGGCAGAGATGGCATATTTCCCTCAGTTCATTTTTCAGGGATTATCTTTTCTATGCGCCTATCTTCGGCAGACCGAGAAAATATTTCAATCTTTTCCTTGTATGGTTCTGCACAGGTATGTGGCACGGCGCTTCATGGAATTTCATTTTCTGGGGACTGTATTTCGGTATATTCATCTTCATAGAAACTCTTATCGGAAAGAAACGTATGAAAAAATGGAATAAGGTGCTTACGCATATCTACAGCAAGCTTATCATTGTTATCGGCTTTGGTATATTCTATTTTACGGATCTTTCACAGCTCGGAAAATTCTTTACAAATATTTCCGGCGTAAGTATGATTACTAACGGCAATGCATTCGGTGATCTTATGACATGGAATTCACTGCTTAATAATATTTTCCTGATCGCATTTGCAATTATTGTTTCAATGCCTGTTCTTGACAAGATCAAGTATTTCTTCTTCAAATGGGGAAATAATACAGTTTATGCGGTCGGTAAGATCGGCGCTACCTTGATCTGCTGCTCACTGCTGATAATTTGCAGCATACTGATGGTAGATAATACAAACAATCCGTTCCTGTATTTCAGATTCTGATAAGGAGGATATGAATGGAAGAACAGAGAAAAAAAGCCCCTGTAAATAATAGTGCCGCTAAAAAGAAGGCTCCACGCAAAAAGGGCTTTAACTATATGAAAAAGAAATATGTGATACACGGTTTTTCGGTCATATCCCTTATGTTGATGGTGCCTGTATTCTTTATTACAGCTGTACTTCTGGTTGTAGTACCTCGTTCGGATATTTCTTATATTGAAAAAAGAAAGCTTGCGGAATTTCCTGAATTTTCCTTTGATAAGTATTTTTCGGGAGAGTATACCGCAAAGGTAACAGAATTTTATGATGATACAGTACCGGATCGTGATAATTTCAAGACTATGGGTTATAATTTCAAATCCATTTTCGGTATCCATACTGAGGAAGAGGTAAAGATCATCGGAAAGCCTGTTTCTGTTGTCAACGATAAGAAAAAAGATGACAAGAAGAACAGCGAAAGCAGCAAAAAGTCAGATACAAAGGCTGATAATAAGACTACAAGCAAGCCCGAAACAAAGCCGGAGGATACTTCCTCAGCTGAAACAAGCGAGGAAACCGGAAATAATAAGATCGACAAGGAACATGACGAGTATATAGAGGCTTCAAACGGTCTTATAGTTGTTAAGCATGAGGGTCATTACCGTGGGCTTGAGCTTTTCGGCGGCGGCAGCGGTGAGACTTATGCCCAGGCTTTGAAAAACTTCCATGATGATCTAGGCGACGGTGTTAAAATCTATTCACTTTCCGCTTCAACGGCAAGCCAGTATTACCTGCCGCCTGCATATGAGCAGTACAGTGTAGATCAGAAAGAAACGATGGATGAGATCTCACAGCTTTACAGCGGCGCTGCAACTTATGTAGATGTTATTTCTGCATTGCAGAATCATGTCAATGAGGATATCTACCTGAGAACAGACCATCACTGGTCACCGCTCGGTGCATATTATGCAGCCCAGGAGTTTGCAAAGGCTGCGGGTGTTCCCTTCAAGGATATCAGCACATATAAGAAGGTCAAGGTAACGGATAATTTCTCAGGTACCCTTGCAGCATGGAGCGAGGACGCTAATCTGTCAAATGATACCGAGGAATTCAGCTACTATGAGCCTGCTAATAACGAAAAGTGTACAACAAATTATTATACGACCAGCCTTGAAGACTGCGGTACAGGAAACTTCTTCAATCAGGTCGGTGATGTTGAGCACAGCGCATATCTGACCTTCATGGGCGGCGATGAGGTCGTTGTAAAGGTCAATACCGATGTCAAGAACGGCAGAAAGCTGCTTATTGTCAAGGACAGCTACGGAAATGCTCTTCCGGGATATCTTTTCGGTTCGTTTGAGCAGATATGTGTTGTAGATATGCGTTACTTCCAGCGCAATCTTGTTCAGTATGCAAAGGATGAGGGAATTACCGATATGCTCTTTGCTATGACGACATTCTCGGCAGTAGGCGGAAATGCTGAAAACCTTGAAAATCTCAGAACTCAGTGATAAGTCAAAAAAATTGTGTTAGTTTTTAGTGAGCAGTGATTTAAACCTGACCACTATTCACTGATCCGTGTCATTCCGGGTGTATTGAGGGTTCTTAATGATCCTTCTCTGCGCTCAGGATGACAGTTCGTATTAAGCATTTATAAATTCGTTTACTATATTTGTTAGGAGGAAATGAATTGAAGGAATTACAGTATCCTTTTGACAGCGAATATATTATCAAAAAGAAAAAATCAATAAAGAGGACTCTGCTTGCGGACGGCAGCAGCAGACTTAAAAAGAAAATCGCTGTTTTCGGCGGTTCAACAACAAATGCGATCGTCGATCATCTGGAGCTTTTTCTGCTCGATCAGGGAATAGAGCCTGAATTCTATCAGTCGGAATATGCCCAGTACTGGCAGGACGCAATGTTCCCGAGTGAAGAGCTGCTTGAATTCAAGCCTGATATAGTATGGATCCATACGACAAACAGGAACATTTCCGCATATCCCACAACATCTGACAGCCGTGAGGATGTGGACAGGATGCTTGAACGGGAATATGAGAAATACACAGGAATGTGGCAGAAGATAAGCGAAACCTATCATTGTCCCATCATTCAGAATAACTTTGAAATGCCGTTTTACAGGCTTATGGGCAATAAGGACTGCTCCGATTACAGGGGACGTTCAAATTATGTTACCCGTCTGAATGATAAATTCTATGAGTATTCACAGAACAATGAGGGCTTCTATATAAATGATATAAATTTCATTTCCGCTTCCTATGGTCTGAAAGCATGGAGCGATCCTTCATACTGGAATATGTATAAATATGCAATGTGCTTTGAGGCTATTCCCGAATTTGCCTTCAATCTTTCAAATATTATCAAATCTGTTTTCGGCAAGAATAAGAAAGCCCTTGCGCTTGATCTTGACAATACCCTCTGGGGCGGAGTTGTTGGAGATGACGGTGTTGACGGGATACAGATAGGTCAGGAAACGGGCGTTTCCCAGTCCTATTATGAATTCCAGAGCTATGTAAAGTCGCTTAAATCCCTTGGCGTTATCCTTACAGTATGCTCAAAAAATGACCATGAAAATGCTATAGCCGGTCTTGAACATCCCGAGGGCGCATTGAAGCCCGATGATTTTATCATTATCAAAGCAAACTGGGAAAACAAGGACAGAAATATTATTGAAACAGCTGCCGAGCTTAATATCATGTCTGATGCAATCGTTTTTGCGGATGATAACCCGGCTGAAAGAGAGATAGTCAGACAGCAGGTAGGCGGATGTGCAGTACCCGATATGGATGGGGTAGAGAATTATATCACGACTCTTGACAGGAACGGCTATTTTGAAGTTACGAATTTCAGCGCCGATGATCTGAAAAGAAATGAGATGTATAAGGCAAACGCTCAGAGAGCAGCACAGCAGGCATCCTTCGGAGATTATAACGAATATCTCAGAAGTCTTGAAATGACTGCAATAATTGATGATTTTATTCCTGTTTATCTGCAAAGGATAACACAGCTTACAAATAAGAGCAACCAGTTCAATGTCACGACAAAGCGTTACACTGCTACCGAAATGGAAGAGGTTTTTGAAAGCGGAGATTACATTCGTCTTTACGGAAAGCTTATCGATAAATTCGGAGACAACGGTGTTGTAAGTGTTGTAATAGGTCATAAGAACGGCGATGTCCTTGATATGGATCTGTGGATAATGAGCTGCCGTGTGCTGAAACGAGATATGGAATTTGCGATGCTTGACAGACTTATCGAGCGCTGCCGTGAGCAGGGGATAAAGACGGTCAAGGGTTATTACTATCCTACAGCGAAAAATAAGATGGTAAAGGATCTGTACGGACGCTTCGGCTTTGATAAGATAAGCGAGGACGAGGAAGGCAATTCCGTATGGCAGCTTGATGTTGACAGCTATGAAAATAAATGTCATGTAATTGATGTCAAGGGCAATGAAAGCGTAAGTTGATTAATGTATAAAATTGAAAGGAGCTATTTCTATGGACAGCAAGGTAATTTACAGCAGACTTAACAAGGTTTTCAGGGATGTTTTTGATGATGACAGCATTACAGTCAATCCCAGGACCACAGCAGATGATATTGAGGATTGGGACAGTCTGGAGCATATCACGCTTATTTCAGCGGTTGAGCGTGAATTCAAGATGAAATTCAAGATGGGCGAGATCTCCGGTATGAAAAATGTCGGTGAAATGGCATCCATTATCGCACAGAGAGCTAAAAAGTGATTAATGATATGGCGATCCTTTGCGGGTCGTCATTTTTTTGCGTAAAATCAAAATATGAATAATTGCAGATACAAAAATGCCGCCTGTATAAAACAGACGGCATAAAATGCATTAATGAAATTGTGAAAAGATATCAGTTTGTGATAGTTCTTTCTGTTTCCTTATCGAAGATGTGGATCTTCTCAACGTCAAGAGCAATTTCGATCTCTTCGCCAGCCTCAGCCATAGATGACGGGTCAACACGGGCAACGCAGGATGTACCTTCGATATTGAGGTAGATGTAGATCTCATTACCCATAAGCTCGGTGATTTCAACGCCGGCCTCGATAATGCTTTCCTCTGATCTCTCGAGGAATTCAGGCTCATCGTGGAGATCCTCAGGACGGATACCGAGAACAACTTCCTTGCCTACGAAGTGTGAAAGAATGTTCTTCTTGTTCTTTGACTCCGGAAGAGGAATGTCATACTTACCGAAACGGATACCGTAGTCGTCACCGTCACGGATGATAGTAGCGTCGATGAAGTTCATCTGAGGAGTACCCATGAATCCTGCAACGAACTGGTTACAGGGTCTCTCATAAAGGTTCTGAGGAGTATCAACCTGCTG
>DEHG01000098.1:0-6788 GCA_002351795.1 Ruminococcaceae bacterium UBA2806
CTGTCGGGGCGACCCGACCTCTTTCAAAACAGTCCACCGGACACCCGCACCCCCATGCACCCCGCAGCCTCCCCAAAGGCTGGCGAAACTTTTTTACTTTAGACTTTCACGGATTCAGGTATCACTGAAAAGCCGCAGCAAGGGACTGCCGCACAGATCAGTGCAGCAGCCCCCCGAAAAGATGTCATTATTTTTTTGTCTGTTCATCAGGCGGAGGAAGCAGGTTACGGCTGTTCCTTATCATTCTGTTGAATTCCTTCCTGTGCCGGTACTTGATTATAATAAACAACACTACCGAACGAAGCCCTACAAGCGTAGCTATTGCTCCAAGGATTATACATAAAAGCCCGAAAACAGAATTATGTTCCAGATACATAAACGCAAGTCCTATTATCATAACAGGTATTCCTGCCGCCAAAGAGATAACGATCGATGATACTTTGTATTTCAGCTTTCCTGCGGTAGTGCGCTCCTCATCCTCCGCTATTTCCTCCGGAGTTTTTGCCGCCCTCCTGTTAAGATTCGACAAAGTATATATGCCTATGATAATAAACGGAAGAGATGCGATCATTATAATAAAACCAATATAAGTCATGGTCTTGGTCTTGACATTCTCAGGATAATCCTTATCATACAAAAGCGTCAGCCTGTCACCGACTCTCCATTGCTCCTCGAACTGACCAAGCTGTATATTTTCATATTTTTGCCCGTCTATCTCATATGTCACAAGTGTAACGATATGATCGGTAGAAACAGCGTCATCGCTTGTGACCTTTTTAAATCCGGTTATTACAGCATTGGTTTGTTTTTCGCCTATTGAAGTAATCTGCATTGTACTGACAAATGTACCTGCAACTATCAGAACAATGCCAATTATAATCAGCAGTATTCTTGTAAATCTGCCGACATTAGATACAGGTTCCACTCACATCAACCCCCTGTTTCTATCATCCTGTCAAAGACCAGAGTCCTTGAAAGAGTATTGAAATAGATCACATACTTATAATTTGTTGTCGTTTCATTGAGCGAGTATTGGTCGATAGCCGCCCTTGCATATTCATTGGCTTTTTTAAATTCATCATAGGATTCATATTTGATCGAAAGATCATATATCCCGTCAGCAGTATCATGAGTTCTGAACAGCTCTGTCATATTTTCCTTTGTACCCTCTCCGTCTTTCAGATAAAGACCGTTCTGTATATGATAATTCAGAGTATCAGTCTTGCATACAGGCACGCCCAGCATTATCAGCTGAGGGTCAATTGTACGCTGATGCATGGTCATATCATCTGTCGTATTCAGAAAGCCGTAATTAGGCGGATTGCAGTGATCACTTGTCCATGTTGTATTGTCCGCAGTCAGATCGACATTATAATAATCTCCTTCGATCCTGACAATATTCCATGAATGATTTGAATAAACAGATGTAACATTCCATGCCTGTGTTCCTATAACGGTAAGACATTCAAATCCAAGCTTTCTCATGACCCATTCAAACGATTTGCTGAAGCCCTCACACCTTGCAAAATGTTTACAAAGAGTACCGTATATAGATCCGGAATGATCATTGACTTCTTCATATTTAGCATTTGTGAAAATATCGTCATATACTATTTTCTCTTTTTCATATTCGCTTTTTCCCTCAGTTTTCTGCTTCATTATGCCGATATAGGTATCGAGTTTTTTTACGGCAGGCTCATATTCATTTTCCTTCATGCAGTAAGAAAACTTTACTCCCGTAACATCCTCGTCCGGTCCGTATTCAGGGAAGTAATCTCCAGTGACCTGGATAAGCTCCGGACAGTCATAATTGAGCAGTATCATCAGCAGAGTCAGTTCATCATCTGTTGTCGGAGTATCAAAGACTACCGATTCTTTAAAATCCATCACTGCGCTGTATAATTCAACAAACCTGTATTTTTGTTCGGCAGTCAGCTTATTTACGAAGTATTTTTTTTCATAATCCTGTAGTTTTGCAAGATCCTCAGCTGTAGCCTTTTTAGGTATGCGTACTTCTGAGCTTTCGGGAACGACTATTCCCGGAGGTACTATATGCTGACTGTTTTCGGATATTTCCGAGGATTCCTCTTCAAAGCTTTCATTTGACAGCTTGCTCTCAGTATTTTCTGTTTTTCCATTGCAGCCGGACAATAATATGATACATAAAAAAACTGCTAAACAACGTATTATTCTGATTTTCATGATCTTATCCCCCGCATTTTAAATATACTGTTGATAACATCCGCCGTAAAATTATCCGGAATTGTTCATGTTCCCGGCGCAAACGGATCGGCAAAATCCCCGCTGTCATCAGAGCCGGACGAAATATCCGTATATGACGCATTCGGATCAAAAGAATTACCAGTTCCGGAGGTCTGTCCTGAGCCATCTCCCTGTGCGCCGTCTTCATCATATCCTGTATATGAGGCAAAGGGATCAACATATGAATCCATAACATTGCTGCTGAAAACATCGCTTGCGGCATAATCTATTGATTTATCGTCAAGACCGCTTTCAGCGCCAAGCTCACCCATATATCCGATCTCATCGGGTTTTGTGAACTTCGGAACATATCCGTGTCTGTTGCGGATTATGGTATCCACATTAAGAAATATCACAACAGCGCAGGCTGCTATTATCAAGGCAAGTATGATATAAGCCGCAGTATAATCCGGATAAAGAAAAGCGGGATGACAGAATGAGGGATCCTCTGTCCTGTAATAGATATCAAGCTTATCTCCGATATCAATATCCTTTAGTCTGCTGTCCGTTTCAGTCATTCTTACTGTGAAAGGAAATTCCCCGTCAGCAGTTTTCGCCTGAAATTCGACATCAATATAATAGGTTTCTCCCGAATCGTCGCTTGTTATTGATTTATTGATACATGAAGCCTCTGTCTTTTCATGAGGTTCACTTAACATTTCATACCTGCCGCCGGAAGTCGCAATTACAATGATAACAATAATGCAGATCAAAGCTGCTGCAGCGGCAGCTATTACCAAAGCGATCGGCGGAATATTAATCTTTTTAGTTTTTTCCTGATCTTTCTTTTCAGACATATTCATCATCCTTAATCAAAGATTTTTTCTTCTTTCTCTGAGCTTTTCAAGTATCTGCGGATCCATATTTTTCATCCTGTCCTCAATATAGCTTCTTCTGCTTTCAATAAGCTCTTCAAGCCTTATGAGTCTTTCAGGATCATCTTTAAGCTCGCTTTCAAGACGTATCTCTATACGGTCAAGTATCTCATCCTCATCAAACATATTTACCCGACCCCATAATGTATGCTTTTCGGCAGCTTTGAATTCCTCAGCCGTGATATTTTCACTGAAAAGCATTTCTATCAGTTCTCCGGCAATACGTTCACGGTAAGATTCGGCATTTTCACCGAATACCCATTCAAGCTCCGGCTGGATACCCTTTGCCCTGCGGCTTATATGATGCGGTCTGTCACCCGCAAGCTCTTTAAGCCTGTCATCGTCTTCCGTAGGATAGGGATAATGTATACCGGCATCTCTCAGCGCAAGATCTGTTGTCATTCTCACTGCACCGGATTCCAGAAGTCTTTCCGTCCCGTATTCTCTTATACGGTCGTTTACTTCTCCTACATGCTCGGTGATATAAAGACTTATTCCCCTCTTCTGATAATCGTCATACATCATCAGAAGCCTCTGGGCAGCCGTTATATCAATATTTCCGCAGGCTCCCGCATTAATGATTATTACCTTTGTATCTTCCCTTACAGCCTTTTCGATATCGCTTTGAAGGGTATCTATATTGGCAAAGAAAATATTCCCGCCGAATCTGTAAATAATTACATTTTTAATCGGTTTAGCCTCACTGTTTCTCCTTAGTGAATAGAAATTGTTTTCCTTTCCCTCAATAACTCCGAGGAAGGCCCTCGGCGGGATCACCGCACGGATTATTACTGCAATAAAGGAAAGAACTATCCCGATAATTACTCCGTAAACTGTACCAAACAGCATTACCGCTGAAAAAGCGCCGATAAAAATATAAAACTCTGTACGGCTGTGTCTGAAATAATGGACAGCCTCCCTGAACTCACAGGCATTTATCAGTGCAGAAACAACAATTGAAGTCAGCACCGGCACAGGCAGATATTTTATCATCGGCGCAGCCGCATACAATACTACAAGCATGAAAAGCCCCGCAGAAACGGAAAGCCACTGAGAACGTGCACCGAACTGTCTTACTATCCCTGTTCTTGAAACGCTTGCATTGACAGGACAGCAGCCGCTGAATGCCGAAACAAAATTAGCCGCAGAATACGCAAGTATCTCCCTGTTATTATCAAGCTTATAACCATCCTTCATTGCATTGCTGCCGCTTGCAAGAAGGGATTCCGCAAGAATGACAGCCGCAACCGAAAGCGATGATATCATATAATCGCTTACCTGAGAAAACGACCCGAAGGAAACAAAACCCTCAAGACCATGAAAACCGCTTTCCACATCAGGCAGCAGCTTTACGCCTGAACTGCCGAAATCTATAAAATACCCCGCCGCAGCTGCCGCAGCCATTACAATGACCGACATAGGCAGCTTTGGAGCAAATTTTTTTGCTGTCATTATCAGCGCAATGGATACTGCACTCATAACAAACGAAAGCGGGTGAAAATCCGACGCCTGTTCAATAATATGTACGACAAGCTCAGGGGCTTCCCCTGTTCCGGGACCGCCGCCGAAAAGCTTGGGTATCTGCATCATAATTATAGTCACACAAATACCGGTAACAAAGCCTCCCATCACAGAGGCCGATATGTATTTTACTATCCTTCCCGCCTTTATCAGATAAAACAGCAGCAGCCAGAATGCAACAAACATCGTCAGCGTCGGAACAACTCTTACAGCTTCTTCTGAGCCTTCCGCAATACCCATTGCGGCGATAATTCCGCCGACAAGGGCAGCGGGCGCTGCATCAACGCCGAAAACAAAATCACGGGTCGTTGTCAGCAATCCGAAAATGATTATTGTAAAAACCGATCCGTACAATCCGTACTGCATCGGCAGTCCCGCTATCTGGGCATAACCCATTGAAATAGGTATAGATATCAAGGCGGCGATCACACCGCCGGAAATATCTTTTATAAACTGTGCAAAGGAGGAAGGAATAAATTTTTGTTTATAAAACGCAGCGATCTTATTCAATGCTTTATCCTCTGTTTTTATACCTTCTGAATACACCGCTGCTGTCACGGTAATATGCAGAACCTACAGGCTTTTCAAGATATTCTATAATATCGGGATCAAAATTGCATATGGTATTAAGACTGAATATTTCCGAATGAGAAACATCGCTCATATATTCATCATCCTCATTACCGGCAAAGAATCTCCAGCCGCTGTCAAATTTATCATTATCGGGCTTTTCCCTTATCATAAATCCCACACGGAATCCGTCAACGGTTATCTTGTCAGTTGCATAGCAGCCGTCTGCGCCGTTCCATTCTATCATCTGTTCTATCGAGCTTCTCGGTATAGCCCACTTCTTCCCGCCGTTTTCGGCAGCGCAGGAATTTGGTCTTTCGGGGATAATAACATCTATTTCCTCCGGTTCAAGTTTTTCAACAAGCCGATTGAAAAGAGCATTATGCCCGTTGTTTATTTTATACATCATTTCTTCCTCATACAATGGTATTATCCTGAGGAATGAAACCTCTTCATTGTTTTCAACTATGCATTTATCACGGTAAGGAGTGTCAACGAAAACATCATTGAATATCACGCCGTTATATCCCACGGATTCATCCATAGGTTCCCCGTATGAAATACTGTGTCCTGCGGCAAGCCATGATTTTTCAAACTGGAGCATTTCTCCGAACTGACGCATTATTTTTGCGATCCACGAAAACTTTTCCTTTATATCATCCATTGAATAATACGAGGGCAAAAAGGCTGCCATTTCAATTCTATGGATCTGACCCGTATTTTTATCCGTTCCCGAATATGCGCCTATCCCCACAGATACAAGCTTATAGAAATCATTCGTTTCGTCAGGTTTGATAATAAGGCAGTTTATGGAATGGGGGTTTTCTCTGCATTCATCTCCGGGAACTGCAAGAACATCGGCTATCCTTCCGAAATGCTTTGAAATGAATGCGGCGACAATGCAGGCGTCATTTTCGCTGTAAAACTCCAGCTCATCCGATCTGTCCCCGAAAATATTATTCCATGCATCCTCATCAAGCTCCTTAGCGATCTGTGAAGCATGATCAAATTTGTTTTCCTCGCCCGTTTCCTGATAAACAAGGCAAAGCAGCAGCCACGGTTCAACACAAGTCTCGTCGATCTCAATACAGGTCTTAGCCTCTTTTACTGCCGCACGGTAATGATGAAGTCCGAACAAAGCGCCCGCCATTTCAAGATGATAGCCAATATCATCATCGCTTGTTTCTTCCTCAATATCCTTGAGGGTACTTATAGCCTCATGATATTTTGCACACTGTGAAAGGGCATGGGCAAGCATCAGATGAAGCTCTATCCCAAGCTCTTCTTCATCAAGCTCACGAATTCTTTCCACGACCTCAGAAAACTTTCCTTCATTCATAAGTTCGTCCATCTCATACAAAAATTCATTATCCACTGCCATCACCTCCATACTGCACAACAACTATACTGATCCTATTGTAAGATTATAACACACCTGTCCTTTACTGTCAACAATCGTAATACCTGAAAAATATCTTGACAAATCCATAAAAAAAGGTTAGAATAATAACTGTCGGGTGACCGGCTGAAATCAATAAGGAGACGTATCGAAGCGGTCAT
>DEHG01000098.1:6837-10819 GCA_002351795.1 Ruminococcaceae bacterium UBA2806
GGTCATAACGGGGCGCACTCGAAATGCGTTAGCCCTTTACCGGGCTCGAGGGTTCGAATCCCTCCGTCTCCGGAAATGTCCCTTTGCAATACAGAGGGATGAGCGAACGATGAATAGTGAAGAATGAATATTTAATTATGAAGCTCCATATGCTGCTTTCGTATTATTCATTATTCACTATTCATTTTTCATTAGGAAAGCATTATGTTGATGAAATCGTCCCCGACGCCAATTGAAAAAATAATCAGCGTTTCCTCAGAGATGCCCATAATCAAACAGGTAAAGATCATGAATATTAAAGTAAAAACAGCCGTTATCGGTGCAGGCGCAGCGGGTATGTCCGCAGCAATATCTGCCGCAGGAAAAAACAGCGGCAAAGTTATTATTTTGGAAAAACAGAATAAAGCCGGAAGAAAGCTTCTTGCAACAGGCAACGGGCGCTGCAATATCGGCAATACAGATCTGTCTGTAAAGCATTATCACGGAGACAAGGCTATTATAAAATCCGTCCTGTCATATTATACAAGGGAACGTGCACAAAAATTATACCGCTCTCTTGGACTTCTTCTTCGCACTGACAGCGAGGGCAGGATATATCCGTACAGCAGCCGTTCTGATACAGTTCTTGAATGTCTGAGAAAAAAGCTTGAAGCCCTGTCTGTAGATATAATATGCAGCTTTGAAATAAAATCCATAAAAAAAGAAAACGGTATATTCTGCATATGCTCTCAAAGTGACAGGGTATATGCCGAAAACATTATTTTTGCCTGCGGCTCACAGGCTGCCCCCCATCTCGGCGCAGATAAAAGCGGATATGATATTCTTCTCCCACTCGGAATAAAGCCGGGGATAATGTTTCCGTCGCTTTGTCCTGTACCGTGCAGGGAAAAATACAGACTGCTCAAAGGTGTTCGTGCAAAGGGCAGGGTTTCCTTGTATTCGGACGGTCAGATAATAAAAACAGAAACGGGAGAAATACAGTTCAGCGATACAGGTCTATCGGGCATATGTATTTTCAATATTTCAAGATATGTCAATGAATTTTTTGCAGCGGGCAGCACAAAGACGCTTCTGATATCTGTTGACCTTATGCCCGAATATAACGAAAGCGATATCATAGGTTATCTGCGGCACTGCAAGAAGCTTTTCGCAAATGATGACAGCGGACTGATACTTTCCGCTGCGCTTGATGTGAAGCTTTCGCAGACAATCGTAAAAAGTGCAGGTCTTTCCGGCATACGCTGCGGCAGCCTTTCCGACAGCGATATTTGCAGAGCAGCTCAGAATATCAAGGCGTTTTCGTTTACCCCTTCCGGTATCGGTGATTTCAAGTCAGCACAGGTCAGCGCAGGCGGCTTTGACAGTCATACTGTCGATCCCAGAACGCTGATGTGCCGCAAGATAAAAAACCTATATATATGCGGAGAAATGCTTGACGCTGACGGCGACTGCGGAGGTTACAATCTGCATTTTGCATTCGGCAGCGGAATGCTTGCGGCTGATTCTATAAGTAAATAGTAATTTATTTTAAACTATTACAGGTGATAATAATGTTAAGACTCAATAATGTATCCCTTCCACTCGATTATGAAGAAAAACCGCTGAAATACTATGCAGCTAAGGCATTGAGGATCAGCGACTCAAATATAAAAACCGTTTCGCTGTTTAAAAGAAGTGTCGATGCAAGACGAAAGAACCAGCTTCATTTCGAGGCTGCCCTTGATGTCACTCTTTTTCAGGACGAAGAAAAAATCGCTTCTAAAAATTCAAATGTACGCCTGACAGAACCGTATGTATACGATCTTCCTGTCTGCAAAAAGCTTGAAAAAAGACCCGTTATCATCGGCAGCGGTCCATGCGGGCTTTTTGCAGGACTTATCCTTGCCCAGGCAGGTCAGCAGCCTGTCATACTTGAACGTGGACGGGATGTGGATTCACGCACAAAGGACGTTATCCATTTCTGGACAAACGGAATACTTGATAAAGTCTCAAACGTTCAGTTCGGTGAGGGCGGCGCAGGCACCTTCTCGGACGGAAAGCTTAATACAGGCACAAAAGACAAGCGCATACGGAAAGTCCTTGAAGAATTTGTAAGACACGGTGCGCCGGAAGATATCCTTTATCTTGCCAAGCCGCATATCGGAACGGACAAACTGAAGCTTACTGTAAAGAATATCCGTAATGAAATAATAAAGCTCGGCGGAGAGGTCATTTTTGAGGCAAAACTTACAGGGTTAAAACAAAATGACGGCAGACTGACTGCTGTAATATATGAAAAGGATAATAAAGAATATACCCTGCATACAGATAATGCGGTTCTTGCCATCGGTCACAGCGCAAGAGATACTTTTTCCATGCTTGAGGAAAACGGCATACATATGGAACAAAAAGCTTTTTCAATGGGCGTCAGGATCGAGCATTTGCAGGAAAGCATTGACCGGCAGCAATACGGCAGCTTTGCCGGACATAAGGCTCTGAAAGCAGCCGATTATAAATTGGCAGTTCATCCGAAAACAGGCAGAGGTGTATATACATTCTGTATGTGTCCGGGCGGAACAGTCGTTGCGGCAGCAAGCGAAAACGGCCGCCTTGCAGTCAACGGTATGAGCGAATATGCAAGGGACGGCATAAATGCAAACAGCGCCGTTCTTGTCAGCATAGGAACAGAGGATTTCGGCAGCAGCAACGCACTTGCAGGTATTGCACTGCAAAGAGAAATAGAAGAAAAAGCTTTTCTGTACGGCGGCAAAAACTTTCATGCTCCTGTGCAGAGAGTCGGAGATTTTCTCAAAGGTCAGAAAACTGCGGGATTCGGTTCTGTTCTCCCAAGCTATAAGCCGGGAGTAGAAATGACTGATCTTAACAGCTTTCTTCCCCAGTTTATGACAGATTCATTAAAAGAAGGACTTCTCCTGATGGACGGCAGACTTCATGGCTTTGCCGATAATGACGCCGTACTTACTGCGGTCGAAAGCAGAAGCTCTTCCCCAGTGAGGATACTCAGGGATGAGAATATGCAGTCCGTATCCGTGAAGGGTCTGTACCCCTGCGGCGAGGGCGCAGGATATGCAGGCGGTATAATGTCCGCAGCCGTTGACGGCATAAAGGCAGCAGAGAAAATATGTCTTTCACAGCAGAACTTTTTTCCCGGTTGACGCATATAATATCTTTAGGCAAAACTGTTTTCCTTATAGATTTTCCGGGAGGTATCTGCATGAACAAATGCAAGGTCACAGATCTCAGAAATAAAGAGATTGTTGAAAGCCGCAGCGGCTGTCGGCTCGGAACAGCAGACGATGTTGAAATAGATACCGTGACTGCAAGGCTTATATCCGTAATAATTTACGGGCGGCCGAAATTTTTCGGGCTTATGGGCAGATATGAAGATCTTGTGATAGAATGGGATCATATAGAGCTTGTTGGTGAAGATACCATACTTGTAGATCACTGTCCCTCACCAAAAAGAAGAAAAAGCCGATTCAATTTTCCCGTTTTTTTCAGATGATATGAAATTGCCGTGACTTCATTATTCTATGTCTCACCGTTCAGAAACAAGTGAAAAAGTTTTTCTCAGACAAATAAAAGGTTACATCGGCGGGCTGATAATTTTTAAAAAAAGCCTTGACAAAGTAAAAGCTTTTTGATATAATATCGGGGTAGTCAAAAATATGCAGGTATGGCGGAATTGGCAGACGCGTACGGTTCAGGTCCGTATGAAAGCAATTTCATGCAGGTTCAAGTCCTGTTACCTGCACCAGTTTGAGTGTTCATAACTTATCTTTGTTATGAACACTCATTATTTTTATCGAATTTGATCCAGAGCAGATCATTTCTGCAATAGTGGTGCCGGTCGTGCAGGTCTATACATAAAGTTCTCTCTATATATAATTTCGCCTATAGCGACTTTTATATATGAGTGACACCACTGTCACCCTTTTTAGTTTACGTCTGTTCTTCTTCCGGCTTGTTATAACTATACGCT
>DEHG01000098.1:10848-11028 GCA_002351795.1 Ruminococcaceae bacterium UBA2806
AAAAGAGGGAAACCAAAAGGGGCTTGTTTCGCTTACAGCTTATTCTTGCAATTCCGAAGAAAACAGCTATAGAGTAAAAACATAGAAACACATTGTACATTGAACATTTAGTATCTCACGCGGGCAAGAAAGTAACCCTTGACCAGACAGAGCGAAACGTAGTGTAGCGAACCCCGCGTT
>DEHG01000098.1:11199-15366 GCA_002351795.1 Ruminococcaceae bacterium UBA2806
ACGGGTCCGGCGGCTCGCTGGTGTTGACATTGGTGTGATAATAAGATAAAATATAACCACAGTCTTTTCGTGTAAGGTGGTAATAATGAAAATCAGTTTCTCAAGTATAGTTAAAAGCGGTCTTCTACTGATAATTATATGTATTATATTGCTGACAAACCTTTTTTTATCAATGATGTCAAATTGTGATAAAGTTTTCCGTGACCTTTATGCACAGAGAATAATACATGATCCCGACCTTCTCAAAACTGAATGTATTGCCCTTTCCTATAATATGGAATCACGCAGAGGGGAAAAAGACTATGACCAGTCATTTTTCTATCTGGATATGCTGCCATATTATAAAGATAACAAAGCAGTCGATAAGGTTTACGGCTTTGATTATTCCATGGTGGAATATGAAGGAATTCCCATGGAAATACAGACTGCATATCCCGAAACATATGACCTTATCCGAACAGATCTGCAACCGTGTACATGGTTCGACAATTGCGATCATAATGACCAATATCCTGCCGCAGTCGTTTCAGGCAAGATCTTCAAAGACACAAAGCCGGGAGATATCATAACCGTACAAGGCAAAAAAAATATATATGAAAGAATTGACACGGGAGAATTCACAAAAGAGATCAAGAATACAGGCAATATTACTTTTCGTGTCGCAGATAAAGTAAGCTATCCGTATCTTGTGCCTAAATTTTCATTTCGTTTCACTGATAAAACGACCCTACAAGAACCCGAACATGCAATATTCGATAATTCACCAGTTATCTTTATGCTTTATGATGACAAAACCATCTCAGCCCTCGAAAAAGCTGATGTAAATTTGTCATCCAATAGATCGTTTGTTTATATCAGCTTTAACACTGATGATACAGTACCGATCTCAGAATTCAATTCATTTGTCAAAAGGCACGCAAGATACGGTTCAGATACTCCGACTATCAGAACAATAGAAAATACATCGGATTTTCTGGATAAAGATGGCAGTACGGGCAATTCCTTTCTTTTGGAAATACTGTTTCACCGGACAAATATGTCACTGTTTACCATCTGCTATCTCATTATCACAATAACTATTTTCTATATAATATGGAGAAATCTCAGATTGAAAATAGATGAATTTCACCTGAATTCATCTATTGTTTCAATTTTTAAAAAGGTCATTTTCATGACGACCGTTTCGCTGACAGCCTCTGTCCTTTTATTCATAACTTATATTTTATCAAGATTTGAAAACGGCATTGACATCGGATTGTTTTCAACAAATTATTTCATTTCCATTGGTATTTTCATGATAATTTCATGGATATCTCTTAATGTCATTTCAATGATAATTCCCATAGTCAAGTACAACGGTCTGAAAACCTCAACCGTTCAGACTGAAGAAACCTATACATATAACCCCATTGAAACCTACACAGAATATGAGGAAAGAGATTTTGAAGTGTCAGGCGGGATCGACTATCCGCCGGAAGACGACAATGATTAGCTTTGTAAATTTGCACAGCTTCTCACAGCTCTGAGTTCAAAGCATGACAAAGAAATCGTTCTAAGCGTTGAGAGGAATTGTTCCGATATAACTGCTCTCGGATGACCATTTACAAAAAATAAGGACTTTCGCAACATCAGTGCGGAAGCCCTTGTTTTTTTCGTTTATGCGTTTTTGATTATTTCTGTTATCTTCTGTTCAGCAAGAGCAGCATCAGCCTTTCCTCTGCTGTTTTTCATTACAAAGCCTACCATAGCCTTTACAGCCTTTTCCTTGCCTGCAAGGTAATCGCTTACTGCCTTCGGATTGCTTTCCACAGCTTTTTTGCAAAGGTCAAGCAATGCATTTTCATCAAGTCCGCCCATATCGCTCTCATCAATAAGCTCCGTTGCTTTCTTGCCTGTTTCAAGCATCTTGTCAAGCGTTGACTTTGCAGGATTCATCCTGATCTTACCGCCGTCAAGCAGTTTTATCAGCTCATTCAGGTTTTCAGCGGAAACATTTACATTGAATTCTTCCTTCTCAGCCTCTGTTTCAACACTGCGGAATATCTGACCGATAATGAAGTTTGCAGCCGTTTTGGGGTTCTTTGTTCCCTCAGACGCTTTTTCATAATACTCTGCAATCTTTCTGTATTTCGTCAGCAAAGCCGCATCAGCTTCGGGAAGTCCCAGCTCCTCAACATAACGCTGCTTTTTCTCTCCCGGAAGCTCGGGAAGCTCCGCACGGATCTTTTCAACCATTTCAGCAGGCACATTGATCGTAACAAGGTCTGGATCACGGAAATAACGGTAATCGTTTGCGTCCTCCTTGCCCCTCATGCTTGATGTTGTATTTGTAACATCATCATAGCGCAAAGTCTCCTGCGTGACCTTTTCGCCGCTTTCAAGAAGATCTACCTGTCTGCCGTATTCATATTCCATAGCCTTTGCAATAAAGGTAATTGAGTTCATGTTTTTGATCTCAGTTCTTGTACCAAGCTTTTCACTGCCCTCGGGACGTACTGAGATATTTACATCACAGCGCATAGAACCCTCCTGCATACGGCAGTCTGATACACCGATATATCTCATGATGAGCTGCAGCTTTTCAACATATTCCTTTGCCTCGTCAACGCTGCGGAAATCAGGCTCGGTAACGATCTCGATAAGCGGAACGCCGCCTCTGTTGTAATCTACAAGCGTATCACCTCTGCGGTGTACAAGCTTGCCGGCATCCTCCTCAATATGGATACGGAGTATCCTTATCTTTCTGCCGTTTGAAAGCTGTATATATCCATGCTCACAAAGCGGCTTGTCATACTGCGATATCTGATAAGCCTTCGGCAGATCGGGGTAGCAGTAATTCTTTCTGTCCATTTTTGATATCCCGGCTATCTGACAGTTTGTGGCAAGTCCCGCACGGATAGCATATTCGACGACCTTTTTATTAAGCTTGGGCAATGTACCCGGCAGTCCGATACATATCGGGCAGCAATGTGTATTAGGCTCTCCTCCGAACTCTGTCGTACAGGAACAGAATATTTTTGTATCTGTTGCAAGCTCTACATGAGTTTCAAAGCCTGCGACCAATTCATATTTCATCATTTCTCTTCCTTTCTTTTCTTACCCGACTATGCCGAAGGGGGCGGGCTTGAATTTATCAGCTGCGTTTTCATACTGCCATGCAGCATTAAGAATTTTTGCTTCATCAAAGCTGTTGCCGATAAGCTGCATACCGATCGGCAGCCCCTTGCTGTCAAAGCCGCATGGAACGGATACTGCGGGAAGTCCGCAGATATTTACGGGAACGGTACATATATCGGTCTGGTATGTTTCAACAGGATCGCTTACGGCATGACCGTTTTCAAATGCAGTCATGGGAACAGTGGGCGCAAGTATAATATCACAGCCTTCAAATACATTCCTGAAATCCTGCACGATCTTTCCTCTGAGGTTCTGAGCCTTTTTATAATAAGCGTCGTAATAACCTGAGCTGAGAACATATGTGCCGAGAAGAATCCTTCTCTTTACCTCTTCACCGAAGCCTGTACTTCTTGTCTTTTTTATCATGTCATTGACATCCCTGTAATTCTCCGCCTTATATCCGTAGCGTATGCCGTCATAACGTCCGAGGTTTGATGAAGCCTCAGCGCAGGCAATGATATAATATACAGGAAGCGCATATCTGAGAGACGGAAGTTCAAATTCAACTATCTCTGCGCCGAGAGTCCTGTAGACCTCCATAGCATCTTCAATGCTCTTTTTCACATCCTCACGGACGCCTTCAAAATATTCCTTTGCAACGCCTATCTTCATGCCCTTGATATCATTTTTAAGGCTGTCACAAACGGGTGCGCCCCGTCTGCCCTGGGATGTTGAATCCATCTTATCATACTGTGATACAGCGTCAAATACAATTGCCGTATCCTCAACATTTGTGGTTATCGGACCTATCTGATCAAGACTTGACGCATATGCAATAAGACCGAATCTGGAAACTGCGCCGTATGTGGGCTTGAGTCCCACAATGCCGCAGAAGCTTGCAGGCTGTCTTATGGATCCGCCAGTATCCGAGCCGAGACCGTATACCGCAATATTTCCGCCGACAGCGCTTGCAACGCCGCCTGAGCTTCCTCCGGCAACGTGTCCTGTATCATGGGGATTCTTTGCGCCGCCGAAATATGAAGTCTCGCA
>DEHG01000098.1:15391-15651 GCA_002351795.1 Ruminococcaceae bacterium UBA2806
AATTCATCCATATTTGTTTTACCAAGCAGAACGGCATTCTGCTTTTTAAGAATATCCCATACTGTCGCATCATAGATGGGCGTATAGTCCTCAAGTATCTTTGAACAGCAGGTTGTGCGGATACCGCTTGTTGAGATATTGTCTTTAAGCGTCATCGGGATACCTTCAAGAAGGGATATCTCCTCCCCCGCTGCGATCTTTTTATCCACCTTTTCAGCAGCCTCAAGCGCTGTTTCAGGCGTTGCCGTTACATAGGCATT
>DEHG01000098.1:15807-16157 GCA_002351795.1 Ruminococcaceae bacterium UBA2806
AAGCAGCCGTCATCGCTGTCCTTGGCATTTTTCAGGATAAGCTCCCTGTCCATTGAGGGCAGGACCTCATCCTCACGAAGCATATTGGAAAGATTATTGATATTATCGAAATCGCTTTCCACATCAGCAGCATTATTTATCGTATCGGCAAAGGAGATGATCTCGCTCATATCCTTGGTAAGCTTATCGATCTCATCCTCTTCAACAGACAGCTTTGAAAGTATCGCTATCTTCATTATTTCTTCCTTTGTTACCATAATGTACCTCCTTTTGGAATCGCTTAATCAGAGCATTGATTATTCTTCTTCGTTATCATCGTCATCGTAATGCTCTTCTTCCTTGCCGACTCC
>DEHG01000098.1:16295-29141 GCA_002351795.1 Ruminococcaceae bacterium UBA2806
GCATCATCCGTACCCTTTCTTACTATCTTTTCAAGCGCCTCATTTGTCTGATACTGATCCGCATTTCCTGCCTGGAATGCATCATCCGTACCCTTTCTTACTATCTTTTCAAGCGCCTCGTTTGTCTGATACTGACTTGCATTTCCTGCCTTGAAAGCGTCGTCAGTACCCTTTCTGATAAGCTTTTCAAGTTCTTCATCCGTCTTGTACTGATCGGCATTTCCTGCCTGGAATGCATCGTCCGTACCCTTTCTTACAAGATTTTCAAGAGCATCATGCTCGAATATCTCATAATCCACAAGCTTTTGCTTGGACGGTTCTGGTTTTTTCTCAACAGTCTTCATCGGCTTCGCCTTTGGCTTAGGCGCTTCCTCGATATGCTGAACACTGTCCACAAGTCTCTTCCTGCGGTTATGTACGATAAATGCTATTATTATATAAAGAACAACTATTGCCACAACACCGCCTATAACGCCAAAGGCTATTTTTTTGATTGTGGCCATTCTTTCATCCTGCATTTCCTTTTCTTCTGTAGTCACCCTGTTGCCTGAAGACATCTCCATGACCTTAACAAAGGCTGTATCGCTTTCCTTCTGGAATCTTTCAGATTTGGCAGTTGTTACGATACGCAGTACTCCCTTTGCCTCTGTAGGATATTCTCCTTTAAAATAACCGTCCGAGCCTTTTTTTAGAGTAATTGCCCTTTTATTATTATCAGTCTCAATAATCGTTGTCATTTCAATAGAATTGAGAAGATCCTTATCATTTATAACGCCCTTGCCGTCATTGATCGAAACAGTTATCGGAACCACTCCGCCTATTGTAACATCCTCGGGAAGCTCCTGCTTTACAAAAACAGAATAGAAATTCAGCTGCTTTACGCTGCAGTTATCCTTTGTAGCCTTTTCCATATGAAGATTCCATACGCCAACCTTCGGATACATTACTTTGATAAGAGTATAACTTTTCGTTGAAGTGACCTTTATATCCTCATCATTTTTCAGATCAACAATACTACCATCAGGATCTTTAAGCTCCGGTTTAAGCTCATTAACAGAAAGCTTTGAACGGATTATGACATTTACATAAAACACACTGCTGTCCTTTATCTCGATAGAAACATTTCCGTCCTCGATAACACAGTCAATACCGTTCATTTGTGATATCTTTCCGAAAATGTCGGAAATGATACCCGTAAGCTCATCCGAGCTTTTTGTTTCATAATCCTTGCCCTCAGTCCTTGCGGCAATTTTGGACAATTCTTTTTTATCCATAGAATTGTTATAATTCAGACCGATAGAATATACAGGGATCTGTTTTTCTCCTAAAAGCGCAAGAGTCTTTTTCATTTCCTCCTTTGATTCCTTGACCGTTCTCGGACCCTTTGGAAGGTCGGTATTACCGTCGCTCAGAAGAACTATAGCTCTTCTGCGGTATTCATCCTCCTTAGTGCTTTCATCAAGAGTATTCATTGCTTTTGTAAGACCGAGAGCGATATCAGTATCACCCTTAGGATCATAAACTATACCCTCTATCTTTTTCTTCATCTTTTCAAGGTTTTCATTGTCATTGATACTTGTAAGATCTTCGCTGTCCTTTATCTTGTGAGTATAAACAACATAACCTACACGACAAGTCTCGTCACACATATCTGCAAAAAGATTGAATGCGTCAAGGGCAACCTTTTTCGGGTCAGACTGAAGCATTGAACCGCTGGCGTCAATTACAAACATAACATCAAGGTTCATGCTTCCGTTATCAGCAAAGCCCTTTTTATCCTGACTATCCTCTGCCGCTTCCGAAGAGGCTGAAACACTGCTTTCATCATTCTCAGCATTGACTGCAAGCGGCATAAAACAGCATATGAGCATCAGCATGGAAAGAATAATTGACAGTGATCGTCTTAGTTTTGTTTTCATTCTTTTACACCCCTTTATTTATTTTTTACAACAACAATTATTACTACAACTACTACCAGAACTCCGGCGCCTATAAGTATGTACATAAGGTTATCACGCAGAAATGCAAAGATCTGTTCCGTAATATCTCCATCCTCAAGAGTGGTAAGCACTTCTATTTTTGAGATCGTGCTTTCCTTTCCGAAGCGGTCGGATTGTGCCTTTACGACAACCTCATAATCTCCGACATTAGCTGGAACAAAACTGCCCTTATATTTACCGTTTCCTATGCGTTCAAGCTCAAAGCTGATATCACCCTTTTCACTCGACGCAACACCGGTCATCTTTATGCTTGCAAGAAGCTCGGGATCCTTTATCAGACCGTTATTATCACTCAGCTCCGCCTCGATCTCGACCTGTTTATTCAGAGCCGCCTTTTCGGGAACAGTTTCTTTTACAATGATGGAATAATAGTTCATCTGCTTGACATTGCAGTTTTTTCCATCGGCATTATCAAGCTTCAGAGTCCATTTGCCGACTTCGGGAAAGAATACTGCTGTCCTTTATCTCAAGCTCGATCTGTCCGTTTTTTATCTCCCTGTCTATGCCGTTCATATCTGAGATATTGGCAAAAATGTCGGATATCGTATTAGTCAGCTTTTCCGAGCCGTCGATCTCATACGCTTTTCCGCCTGTAGCGGCAGATATCTTTTCTATATCCTTTTTATCAAGGGAACCATCGACATTAAGACCAACGCAGTATACCTCGATATGTCTTTCCTTCAGCTTTGCGAGAGTTTCCTTCATTTCTGCGGCGGACTCAGCGACTGTTCTCGGATCCTTGGGCAAGTCTGTATTGCCGTCACTGAGAAGAACGATGGCCTTTTTGCGGAAATCGTTATCATCCGATCATTCAAAAATCCTCATTGCTTCGGTAAGACCGAGCGCAACATCGGTATCGCCCGTTGCCTCATAGGAAATGCTTCCGAATTTTTTCTTCATAGTCTCAAGCTTTTCAGCATCCTTGATACCTTTAAGATTTTCTGATGCTTTAAGCATATGGGTATATACGTCATATCCGAGCCGGCAAGTATCATCGCACATATCAACAAACAGGCTGAAAGCGTCTGTTGCTATTCTTTCAGGATCGGATTTCAGCATTGATCCGCTTGCATCAAGCGCAAATACAACATCAAGATTCATTCTGCCCTCTTGTGCGGCGCTTTCATTTGCAGCATTATCATCTTCATCTTCAGCTGCTACATTATAAGACATAAAGCAGCATATCGGCAGAAGCATAGCAAGTATCAATGCGCCCGCCCGTCTGATAGCTGTCTTCACAGCAAGATCCCCTTTTTTATAATATTTCCGGATAACCTGTATAATAGTATTTTTCCGCCTCGCCTTGAGCGGGGCGGAAGTGTTGATTTATTTCAAAAGCATTTATCTGATTTTAATATGGACTTCACGAAGCTGCTGTTCTGTAACCTCTGTCGGCGAGCCCAGAAGCAGATCCTGTGCATTGCTGTTCATCGGGAATGCAATTACCTCACGGATATTTTCTTCTCCTGCAAGCAGCATAAGCATTCTGTCAAGTCCGGGAGCCATGCCTGCATGAGGCGGTGCGCCGTATTTGAATGCCGTATACAGCGACTTGAATTTATCTTTAAGAGTCTGCTCATCATAGCCGGCTATCTCAAATGCCTTTACCATGATATCAAGGTCATGATTTCTGACAGCGCCCGAGCTGAGCTCCACACCGTCGCAGACTATATCATACTGATATGCAAGTATTTCTGTGGGATCCTTTTCAAGCAGCGCCTGCATACCGCCCTGAGGCATAGAAAACGGGTTGTGAGTGAAAATAACATCGCCGTTTTCATCCCTCTCATACATCGGGAAATCGGTAATAAAGCAAAGCTCAAAGCGGCTCTTGTCTATCATATCAAGGCGGGAAGCGACCTCAGTCCTTATCTGACCTGCAAGCTTCGGCGCCATATCTGCGCTGTCAGCTATGAAGTAGATAACATCTCCTGCCTTTGATCCGTTGATCTCAATAAGCTTTTCTCTGTCGCCCTCTTTAAGGAACTTATCAATAGGACCGTCAAAAGTAAGATCCTCTCTTACCTTTACATAGCCGAGTCCCTTCATGCCTATGGAAAGGGCAAATTCCTCCATATTCTTGAACCATTTCTTTGACTGTGCGGCTGCGCCCGGAACATTTATGCTGCGGACAGTTTTCTTTCTGAACGGCGCAAAATCCGTTTCCTCAAACATGGGGCTTATATCCTTTATAAGCAGCGGATTTCTGAGATCGGGCTTATCGGTACCGTATGTGAGCATTGCCTCTGCAAATGGTATCCTCCTGAACGGCGGCTTTGAAACCTGCTTATCAGAAAACTTTGTAAACGCTGCATAAAGCACTTCCTCAGCTGCGGCAAAAACATCCTCCTGCTCGGCAAAAGCCATTTCAAAATCGAGCTGATAGAATTCACCGGGAGAACGGTCTGCCCTTGCGTCCTCATCACGGAAGCAGGGTGCGATCTGGAAATACTTATCAAAGCCGGACACCATAAGAAGCTGTTTGAATATCTGCGGTGCCTGCGGGAGAGCATAGAACATACCCTTATGCTTTCTGCTGGGGATAAGATAATCTCTTGCGCCCTCGGGTGAAGAGCATGAAAGGATAGGCGTCTGTATTTCAAGAAAACCCATTTCATTCATTTTATTTCTGAGGAATGAAAGAAGCTCCGCCCTCATCACGATATTATTGTGTACCTTACGGTTACGCAGATCAAGGAAACGGTATTTAAGTCTGACATCCTCCTTAACCTCTGTTGAGGTCTGCACCTCAAAGGGCAAAGCCTGGGGTGCTTTTCCCAGAACCGTGATATTTTCTGAATGTATCTCTACGGTACCTGTTGCGATCTTCGGATTGACAGTATCCTCATCACGCTTTGTCACCTTGCCGCTGACGGTAACGGTACATTCCTTATTGATACTTTTAAGTATCTCCTCATCATGTACAACGACCTGTACAACGCCGTAATGGTCACGGATATCAAGGAACATTACTCCGCCATGGTCACGGATATTTTCTACCCATCCGGCAGCTCTGACGTCATTTCCTATATCTGTTTCTCTGAGTTCACCGCAGTATTTTGTACGGTAACTGTTTTCTCTAAGCATTCTCAACTTTCCTTTCCCGGAACAGTTCAAAACATTCCGTTCCGCTGTAGTTTTCTTCCTTTTGATTCAGTATAACAATTCAAAGCGGCTCCGGCTACGAACTGCCGCAAGCCGCTTTGTTTCATATGTCTGTTACTCATATTGTCCGAAGAAGCTCATAAGCTTTTCAAATGATTCGGCAGCCATCTCATCAGTTGAATTATGGTACAGAAGAAGGCTGTATTCATCATCGGGATCAATAATATTCTCAGGGATATTGAAATTAAGCGAACTGAGATATTCTTCCCAATGCTCCAGCTTCCATGTATCCCTGTCGGACGCTCTGTCGATCATTCTCTGATGACATACTTCGGGATCTGTTACTATCCATATAACAGTAAGCTTTGCATTATACGACTTCAGCTTTTCTCTCAGTGCAGCAATATATTCGTTATCCCTTATTTCTCTTGTAAACGGCGCATTGACCATTACGAGATCCTCATATTTGATAGACTCAAATGCAAGATCCATAATAACATCATACTCATAGTCACGGATCTCTTTTTCACAAAATTCCGAGCTTCTGTTATACGGCTGACCTGCAACGGCAAATATCTGCTTTGAAAGCGGGATCAGCGTATCTTTATCAAGATATACAATATGCTTTATTGCCGTAGCAAGCTTCTTAGACAGCTTGGTTTTACCGCAGGCAGGCGGCGATGTCACGAAAATCATTCTCTTCTCATTCATATTATAAAACTCCTTACAATTTATATACATCCGATAATTCGGAAAAAAGTATTAGATAATGATAACTAAATACCATCATAGATAATAACATATTTTTCAAAAAAAATCCATATATTTTTTAAAAAATATGTTATAATAAATGAATTTTTTTCCTGACGATATTTAAGCGCAGATTATTACTCATTCCTGGATCCGTGAAACTCATTTTGAAAGATACATCCGCCTCGCATCGGAATGACGTATATTAAAAAACTTATCCTGTTATTATCACCCTGCAGTTTTCTGCAGGGGATATGGATCCAGGTCATTTATATCCGAACCATACAAGCTTGAGAACATACAGCAAAAGCATATGAGCAGGATACAATATATAGAACAGGTATTGCAGTACACGCCCTTTGATATAACCTCTTTTGCCGTTATAAAGCTGAATAAAAGCGAAGGCGGGTATAACGGTATCGGGACGTGCGAAAAAACAGCATCCGACAAGTGCCCTTATCAGACTGTTTTCACGCATGAGATACAAAAACAATATGAAGCCTGTTCCCTTTATTCCGTAATCGCATTTTGCATACATTGATATGACAAATATAAATATCAGCAGGACAGCCGTTTTCATTCTGTCACTGCGGAAATTGTCATATACATAAATCGCACACAGCCCCGAAAACAGAGTAAAAAACACATTATGGGTTGTTGAAAACAGAGTTCCCGTATGCTCCAGGCTCCATGGTATTTCAGATATGATCGCAAATATCAGAAGCCGCATACCGTATTTTTTCCTGTCTCTCGTATGCATATAGCCCTCAACAAGCAAAAAACAGTATATCGGAAAGGCTATCCTTCCAATAGTCCTGAAAATCATATACCATGTTATTTCCGTTCCCGCTGCTGTAAACAGGGGAGTTACCGCAAATTTCATATTTGCAAGCAGAACCGACGCCGTATGGTCGATAAGCATAGTGACAAGAGCTATCGTTTTCAATGCGCTTCCCGACAGGCATCTGTAATTTTTACGGATCTTATCAATTTTTGTATTTTTTGTATCGTTTGTATTATCCATTATCCCTGTCCTTTTCATTCAAAAAGCGGGTGTCCCGCAGAACAACACTGCTGACTGCCCGCCATTGATCTTGATTATGCTGCGCTTTTCTCAGATGTATTGCTTTTCTCAGAAACTTCACTTACTGCGCTTTCTGCTTTTGAATTTTCGCTTTGCTCTGAGCTTTCTGCATTTTCGTCCTCCTCGTCATCTATCAGACTGACTATTTTGCCTTTCTCAAGAACATCATGTGCCTGACCAATGAGAGTTTCTGCATATTCACGGTCTGTATAGCCTTCAACACGACCGTTAATGACAACGATATAAGAACCGTCGCTTCCCTTTTTGATCGAAAGAACATCATCTATCTTTTCACCGTCATCACCGCTGTATGAAAGCTCCGCCTTGAACACTTCTTCAAAGCCCTTATCGCTTGTGATATCAACGCCTGTTCTGCCAAGACCGCCAATATTTTTGATAAGAGTATTGAAGTCAACATATTCAACAGAATTGCCGTCCGACGTAACGGTTGTGATCGTAAACGCCTGCATGAGGTCGTTTTCCTGTCTGTCATGCCTGATATCATAGACCGTTGTCTTTCCGCCAGCCGTTATTACAGCCTTGTCCATTCTGTCAGTATTAGGATATACAAAGGCTATCGTCCTGAATTTCTTTTCGGTCACTCCGTACCAGCCCCCGACATCGGATTTCGTCATCTTAAAGATTATCTTTCCGCTGTCCGCCATGACATAACAGCTTCCGTCCTTTTCAGCCTCAGAAACTAATATCCCGACGCTTGTATCATCTGAAGCTCTGACCTTGATATTCATATAGGGCTTATCAAGACCAAACTTTTTCTTATCTGCATCAGTGATATCTGCCGCCGCTACAAATGAGCCTGTCAGTCCGTATATTGTCCTGCCGAAGCTCTGAGCCGCTTCCTGAGCGCATGGCGCTATATACGGTGAACGAATCTTATATTTGCTTACAAGGGAAATTGCAGGTTCCTTGTCGATCTCAAGCGGCTTTTCATAGCCCGTACCGCTTATGCTGATGCTTTCTATCTCTACATCCTCATCGGTTTTATAATCGAACTTCTTTGTTATTGTTTTGTCAAACATCTGAAGCTTTTCAACAAGGAAGGAGCTTATGCTTTCGCTGTTGACAAGATAGACATTAGGATTCCTTTCTGTACGGAAATAAACGCCCATATCATTCGGCGCATCTTTTCCGACATACAATGTTTCCTGACTGTTATCGCTGAATGTCACCTTAACGACAGACCGGGGCTTATCCAGTCCGAAATCCTTATATCTCTCTCCCGATTTATCAATAAGCTGTAAGGCTGTAACATATGAGCACTGATAGGCAAGCGCATCCGTTGCATCCTTGCTCAGCAGAAGCTTTTCCATGCCCTGCATCGTATAGCTCATATTAATCGAGACAGAGGATACTTCCTCTCGCATCCTGTTTAAAGATGTCTGGGAGCTTTCCTCTTCGGATGCATCCTGCATTTCCTTTGAAAGCTCTTCAAGCTCTTTTGTATAATCAAAGCCTAAAAGGGTATATTCCCCGCCGCTGTTTTTTACCGTGATCTCCTCAGGCTTTATGCTTGTCTTATCATAAAGCAGGATATCGAGGGTATCCGATGAAATACCGCTGTCCTCTGTATCGGGAATATTCAGTACAAATATCATAACGCCGACAAGCGCCGCAACGACAACAGCGGCTATGATAACAACAGTAATATTCTTTTTCATACCATTACCATCACTTTCTGCGTCTTACAACATAAACCATTATACCCGCTCCGACAATAAGGACAGGGATTATTGCAAACATGATTATTCCCACCGTGACCGAGGTCTGTCTGCTGATACCCTGGAGTGAATAATCGGTGATGACCTTAGCATCGAGCTGGATAGTATTATTTGCTCTGTGATTGAGATTATCCACTATATTAAGCCAGTATTGCTGATTTACAAACTGTGATTCCATTATTGTCTGGCTCCACATTTCCGTTGAACCTGAAACGATCATCTTTGACTGAGCCTTATCATTTCCGGAAACGCCCTGCATCATAACGCAGACATTTCTTGAAATATAATCCTCGGGATTCCAGTCGTCAGTTACGTCAAACGGGCAGACACCCGATTCTGATGAATACCTGATAAGCGGAGTAGTAACATCCTCTTTTGTAGGTCCGACTCCTCTTGCATAGTCCACAAGGACAGTCTGACCGTCGGAAGTAATATTATCGGTATACAGCTTTGACGCAAAGGAAGCGGCAATATATCTGTATGCGCTGTAGGAGCTTATCCCGCTCATCTGACGGCTCGTATCCATATCAAATGCAAGTCCGTTTGATATGCAAAGACCGTATTCGTCAAGGAGTCCGTCAATATTAGGCAGTTCCGCCTTATTCCTGTATGCAATATATATCATGCTCTTGCTGTACTTGCCGTCATTGTAAAGGAAGTCCTTTATCTTTTTGACAGCGGCCTCGGAATAATCCTTTGTCGGCGCAAAGGATATAATTGTATTCACTCCGTCAGGGATATCCTGATTTTCCGCCTCGATTTCCTTTACATCATAATTGTTTGCAGTCAGCAGTCTTGTAAGATAGGAATAGCTGTCCGTTGTATTGTCCTTGATAATAACTATTTTATCAGTCTTATCGCTTGTGACCTTTACTATAGCGGTATCAAGCGCCGATTCCGCCTTTGATGAAGTGATATACTGATACTGATTATTCATAAGCTCAAAATTAAAAAGATCCTCTTTATGAAGAACATTATATTTCTTGCCGCATTTTACGATGACGTCGCTTGTTGTAAGATTATCATCGGGATAATCGTTTACAAAATTAGGATTTGAAACGATATCTTCATATTTTACGGAAACAAAGCCGTTTGAATCCTGCACCATTCTGTCAACAAGATTTGTCATCTGCTTATAATATGTGGAATCAAGCATTTCATATGTTTTACGCTGTGTAAGGAATGTAATGCTGACCTTTTTCTTCATCCCGTCAAGAAGCTTGTATGTAGTATCGCTGAGATTATATGTACCGTTGCCTGTAATATCGGCTGTCAGCGCAGAAAAACGTTCCGTCAGCGCAGAAGCAATTACATTTATGATTATCACGCCTGCAAGAACAAGAGCCGTAAGAACGACCGAGGTTATCCTGTGCTTATTCTTTCTTGATAAGCCCTCGTCTTTCTTTCCGGTTTCGGGCTTTTTAACGGGCTTTTCAGATTTTTCAGGCTTTTTCTTAACATCGTCAGCCTTGGCAATAACGACTTCCTCTTCCGTCTTTTCGGCTGTCTCGCTGTTTTTTATCTCTTTTTCAGACATTTATATCCCTCCTTACGCCCATCTTCTTTTCTCGATAACTCTGTCTGTAAGGAAAAGGAAAAGACAGGTAACGGAAACAAAAAATACAACATCAGAAAGCGAAACTATACCAAGAGCGAAATTATTATATTTTCCCTGGAAGGATAACGCATTGATAATATTGGTAAGCCATTCCCAATTCACGGTATATCCGATAGTATCAAGAAGGCTCAGCAGAACATTTATCACAAATGATACAATAGCGGCAACAACAGCGCTTTCTGTAAGAGAGGAAATAAATATTCCGAGGGCAACGAATGACGAACCCATTATTATCATGCCGAAAACATTGCCTATAATAACGCTCCAGTCGGGCTTAGCCATAAACGAAAGTGCAAGACCCTCGATAATGAACGAACAAAGGCAAAGCGCAAACACCGAAAGTGCCGAAAGGAATTTTGAAATAACGACAGCGGGAATACCCACAGGCGCAGTCAGAAGAGCCTGATCCGTTTTATTTTTTTTGTCATCGGCAAATGTTCTCATCGTTATGAGAGGTATAACAAAAAGCACGATAAAGAACATACTCTGGAATACAGGGGACATATTCACACTGCCCGTATAAAGGCACTGTACATAGAAAAATATTCCGCTGAAAAACATAAATGCCGCAAGCACAGCATATCCTATCGGGGATATAAAATATGACTGAAATTCTCTTTTATATATTGCTGACATCAGCCGCCGCCTCCTTTGTATTTATCTTTCCGGTAATAATGCCGAGATAGGTATCTTCAAGAGAGAATTCCACAGGATTCATTTCAAGTATATTGAAATCTGTTTTGGAGAAAGCCCTGAACACAAGCCTTCTGACATCTCTGCGGCTGTTTACGGTAAATTCACAGCAACCCTTTTCAGGCTCGCCCAGATCTGTAACATCCGTAACACCGTCAACCTTTTGCAGGATAGAGCGCACCTGCTGTCTGCGTCCCTCAACGATAACATGAAGCTTTGACGTTGCCGAGCCGGTTCCCGTAAGAGATGTTTTAAGCTCGTCCGCCACAATTTTACCGTCATTTATAATAAGTATCTTATCGCAGACCGCCTGCACCTCTGACAGCAGATGAGACGACAATATAATAGTATGTTTTTTCCCGAGATCACGGATAAGCCTTCTTATTTCTATTATCTGCTGAGGGTCAAGACCTACAGTAGGCTCGTCAAGTACAAGCACAGGCGGATCACCGATAAGTGCCTGAGCAAATCCGATACGCTGGCGGTAGCCCTTTGAAAGATTCTTTATTAATCTTTCCTTGACATCAGTGATCCTGACAAGCTCACAAATTGAATTTATATGCTCCTTCATAGGCTTTTTTACCTTTTTGAGTCTGAACATAAATTCAAGATATCCTCTTACTGTCATATCATTATAAAGCGGCGGTATTTCGGGCAGATAGCCTATCTTTTTCTTTGCCGCTGTCGGGTTATCGAGAATATCTATCCCGTCTATCTCGACCGTTCCCGAATCGCATGACAGATAGCCCGTGATAATATTCATCGTTGTAGACTTTCCTGCTCCGTTAGGGCCGAGAAAACCGAGTATCTCTCCCTCCTCAAGCGAAAAGCTGACATTATCAAGAGCCTTATTTTTTACATAGTATTTTGTCAGATTTCTGACCTTTATCATTTTCATACCTCCCTGTTACGGTATACCTTAATCCGTGAAACACGAAATGTCAATATCAAGCAATACCGGACAATGGTCACTTCCATAGATATCCGAAAGAATATCCGCAGTCTGTATCTTATCCGCGATCCTGTCCGAAACAATAAAATAGTCGATACGCCATCCCGCATTGTTTTTCCTTGCATTGAACCGGTACGACCACCAACTGTATCTTCCCGTATCCTCAGGATGCAGATACCTGAACGAATCTGTAAAGCCGCTTTCAAGCAGAATACCTATCTTCTCTCTTTCCTGATCCGAAAAGCCTGCATTTCCCCTGTTTGCCTTGGGATTTTTCAGGTCGATCTCATTATGCGCTGCATTGAGATCACCGCAGTATATGACAGGCTTTTCCTTATCAAGCTTCATAAGATACTCCCTCAGATCAGTTTCCCACTCCATGCGGTAATCAATCCTGAGCAGTCCGTCCTTTGCATTCGGAGTATAGACATTTACAAGATAAAAACTGTCCATATCAACGGTTATCATCCTGCCCTCATGACTGTGCTGTTCGATATCCATGCCGTTAAGTATGACCTGCTTCGGGGTATGGGGCGTAAATACAGCCGTTCCGGAATATCCCTTTTTCTCAGCGCTGTTAAAATATTTATTATATCCCTCAAGCGGAACCTCCGCCTGACCCTCCTGCATTTTTGTTTCCTGAAGGCACATGAAATCGGGCTTCAGCTCATTTACAACTTCAATAAATCCCTTTTGCATACAAGCTCTCAGACCATTGACATTCCATGAAACAAATCTCATATATTACGTCCTTTCCTTTTTGGTTTCATTTGCAATAACTAATCTATTATAACATAAACTTAATGCAATTACAATTACTAAAGGATTTTTTTGACATAATTTATGAACATTGAACATTCTACATTGAACATTCTACATTGAACATTTAGTATCCCACGCGGGCA
>DEHG01000098.1:29234-31457 GCA_002351795.1 Ruminococcaceae bacterium UBA2806
TTACGGCTCCGGCGGCTCGCCGGATGGTGAAAGTTTTTGTTGAAATGGTTGCAGAAATGTGTTAAAATAATAAAGTCATAAAAAACAAAAGACTGAAAGGAAGTCGTATTATGAACATTAATAAAAACTTTGATAACCTCGTTCCGAATTATTTGTTCGCTGAAATTGCAAAAAGAGTAACTGACTATCAGACCGCTAACCCCGATAAGGATATTATCCGCCTCGGTATAGGCGATGTTACCCTTCCGCTTGCTCCGGCTGCAACAGAGGCTCTGAAAAAGGGCGCTGACGATCTTTCAAAAAAAGAAACCTTCAAGGGCTACCCGGATTATGAAGGCTATGAATTTGTAAGAAAAGCTGTTTCCGATTATTATAAGTCCTTCGGAGTTGAGATCTCTCCCGATGAAATACTTATTTCCGACGGCGCAAAATCAGACTGCGGAAATATAGGCGATATTTTCGGCGCTGATAATATTGTACTTGTTACCGACCCGGTTTATCCTGTTTATGTGGATTCCAATATCATGTCCGGCCGCAGTATTATATATGCCGACTGCAATAAATACAATAATTTCAAGGCAATGCCTGATAAAAATATCCATGCCGATATTATCTACCTCTGCTCACCCAATAACCCTACAGGCGCCGCCTATACAAAGGACGAGCTTAAAGCATGGATCGACTATGCAATGGAAAATGATGCTGTTATCCTTTACGACAGCGCTTATGAGGCTTTTATAACTGAGGATCTCCCACGCTCCATCTTCGCCGTCGAGGGCGCAAGACATTGCGCTGTTGAATTCTGCTCCCTGTCCAAAACAGCAGGATTTACCGGAACACGATGCGGTTATACTATAATCCCTAAGGAACTTGAACGTGACGGCCATAATATATATAAACTCTGGTACCGCAGACAGGCAACTAAATTCAACGGCGTTTCCTGGCCTGTTCAGTGCGCTGCCGCTGCCGTGTTCAGCGAGGAAGGACAAAAACAAATACAGGTCAATCTTTCATATTACCGTGAAAATGCAAAAATTATTTCTCAGGCACTTGATGAACTCGGTATCTATTATACCGGCGGCAAAAATTCACCTTATATCTGGCTTGAATGCCCGAACGGAATGGGCTCATGGGAATTCTTTGATCTCCTGCTTACTAAGGCAAATGTCGTAGGTACTCCCGGCGCAGGCTTCGGCAAAAACGGAGAGGGATTCTTCCGACTGACTTCCTTCGGCGACAGGGATAAAACTATTGAGGCTGTAAAAAGACTTAAAGATTTTCTCAGTTAATTAACAAAAATGTAATATTCTTTTCCGGAAAAACAATGTGTCATATCCTAAGGTAACTCTCGGCATGGAACTCGGCAGCCATACAATGAACCATGTAAATTACGGTGATGATGTTACCGAGGCGGATATCAGCGATGCATCGGATATTATCAAGCAGACTTCGGGCAGACGTCCCGACTGTTTCCGGTCGCCGGGAGGAAATACTAATGATAATATTCTTTCCATGTGCAAAAAATACAAGCTTCCGCTGTATTACTGGACGATAGATACAGAGGACTGGAAAAACAAGAATGCTGATAAGATATATGAAAACGTTATGAAAAACGTCAAAGACGGTGACATAATCCTTATGCATGATATCTATGATTCCACAGCTGAGGCTGTTGCCAGAATTGTGCCTGAGCTGAAAGAAAAAGGTTTCCAGCTTGTCACCTGCCGTCAGCTTGTTATTTCAAAAACAGGAGCGCTTCCCGTTCCGGGAACTCAGTACAGATTTGTAAAGAACATTGATAACGGCAGCAACAAAAAAGTCGAAGAATAATAAATTCCGTCTGTCCGTAAGGGCAGGCGGTTTTTTATAACAGAGGTGACTGTCAATGAAAAGTAAAAAACTCAAAAAGAAAAAAATAAGCGGGCAGGATATTCTCAGAATGATACTTGAGCTTATCGGCATATCAATAGGCGCTGTTATTGCGGCGTTTGCGATAGAGGAATTTCTTGTTCCATGCACTATTCTTGACGGAGGAGTTGTCGGAATAAGCATTATAATAAACAACAAATCGGGAATTCCCCTCGGCTTTCTGACCGTGGCTCTTAATATTCCGTTCCTGATAATCGGTGCAAAGAAAATGGGCAAGCGCTTCATTATAAAGTCATTATTTGCAATGATAGTGTTTTCCGTTTTTCTCGAAATATTTGCGCCTATGGTAAATGC
>DEHG01000098.1:31563-37264 GCA_002351795.1 Ruminococcaceae bacterium UBA2806
GGCGGCTGTCTTGACGGAACGGAAACAGTTGCCATTCTGCTTAACAAAAAATTCAAGCTTCCGGTAGGCAAGGTCGTTCTTATTTTCAATGTAATTATTTTTATATCGGCAGGATTTGTATTTGATTTTGAACGGGCAATGTACAGCCTTCTGACATATTTCATTACGTCAAAGGCTCTTGATGTGATCGAATCCGGACTTGAACAGACAAAGGCCGCTATGATAATAACCGATGATGCAAAGGAAATATCTCACCTCATCTATAAGCGTCTCGGCAGAACGGTCACAATAATGGAGGGCGAAGGTCTTGTAAGCGGAAAGAAGGTCGTACTGTACTGCGTCATGACAAGATTTGAAGTTCACGAGCTTAAAGATATAGTCAACAGTACAGACGCTTCCGCATTTATCGCAATAAGCGATGTATCCGAAATAATCGGAAATCATGTCAAGCGCACAGGCAATATAAAGGCATTAAAAAATAAAGCTTGACAAAAATGATTTAAAGTTGTATTATTATAGCTCTATATTTTTTTAGAAAGGGTGAGTTTCATGACCATACTTAATATTAAATCATTCTATCTTGACTTTTACAACCAAATATTCAGACAGAAGCATGAAATTTGCCTTTTTGCGGAGAAAAAACGTTAATACTTACAGCCTGTGTCACAGAATCAGCGGAATGTTCAATGTTCAATGTACAATGTGTTGCTATGTATTTGCTCTATTGCTGCTATCTTCCTGATTACAAGAATAAACTGCAAGCTGCCACAGCGCCCATGGTCGCTGTGGCAGCAAGGAATAATTACCGGATCACCACAATAAAATGTGCCCGTCAGGTGATAATATCTGAGTACAGACTATTCTAAAATAAATCGTTTTTCAGACAATATACATCGAAATGTCAAACGCTTTTACCGAATGTGTGAGAGCGCCAATTGAAATGATATCAACTCCGCTTTCGGCAACAGCCCGCAGTGTCTCATCTGTAATGCCGCCCGACGCTTCAAGAACAGCACGTCCTGCGGTGATCTCTACAGCCTGCTTCATAAGCTCCGGACTCATGTTGTCAAGCATGATAACATCTGCGCCTGCTGCAAGCGCTTCATTCAACTCGTCAAGGTTCCTTGTTTCGACCTCGATCTTTGTCATATGACCTATGCGGCTGCGGAGCTTTTCAATTGCGGCAGTGATACCTCCTGCGGCATCAATATGATTATCCTTTAACATCGCTGCATCCGAAAGATTGTAGCGGTGATTTTTTGCGCCTCCGCACATCACAGCATATTTTTGCAGCGGTCTGAGTCCGGGAAGTGTCTTTCTTGTATCCGCTATCGAGGCATTCGTACCCTCTGTTATTTTCACATACCTGTTTGCCGCCGTTGCGATACCACTCATATGCTGTATGAGATTAAGCGCTGTACGCTCACCCTTTAGCAGTACGGCTGTTTTTCCTCTCAGCTTCATTATATCCTCACCGTAAGCAGCATGATCGCCGTCATGCTTGAGGAACTCTATTTTTGTATCGGCATCAAGCAAGGTAAATACCCTTGCCGCAGCTTCTGTACCGCATACTATACCGTCAGCCTTCGCCATAAGCCTGCCCTCGCCCTCCTGATCGGAAGGGATAAGATAATCTGTTGTCACATCACAGTAATTGATATCCTCTTTAAGGGCTGTTTTTATCAGATCGTCAACATAGAATTTATTCAGTATCATTTTCTTTCATTACCTCCTCAAGAACAATGACTGCAACCGTTGCAAGACTTCTTGCCTCGATAAAATCACGGTTTATCTCATATCCGCCCTGTTCAAGGTCGTTTAATATCTCCTTTGCACGGATAAGATTTGCCGGTACTTTTTCGGGCTTTTTTATAACGAAATGACAATCCTGCATAAGCTCCCTTATTTCTGTCCTGTAACCGTGGGGAAGCTTGTTTCCGCTCAGATCGTCCTTTACAGGTTCAGGGCAGGGGCTGGAATTATCATCGGTTTTCATACGTTCTATAATATCCTGCGCTGCCCTTCTTGAAAATACGAGGGCTTCAAGCAGAGAATTGCTTGCAAGTCTGTTTGCACCGTGTACGCCGGTATGACTGCATTCACCCGCAGCGTAAAGACGGTCTACTGTCGTCCTTGCGTTAAGGTCAACATCTATACCGCCCATAAGATAATGCTGACAGGGGAATACGGGTATATGATCCTTTGTTATATCAATATTTTCCTCAAGGCATTTATGATATATCATCGGGAAACGCTCCTTGAGAAATTCAGGATCCTTGTAGGTGATATCAAGATAGAAGTTTTCGCTGTTTGTCCTTATGGATTCACGCATTATAGCGTCTGATACAACATCTCTCGGCGCAAGCTCGCCTCTTTCGTCATAAAGGTGTGCAAAACGCTTTCCCTCGCAGTTCAGAAGATATGCGCCTTCTCCTCTTACAGCTTCGCTTATAAGGAATCTTTCACGGTCTGCTTCGGCCGCAAAGGCTGTCGGATGGAATTGTATCCAGCTGAGATGCTTTATCCTTGCGCCGAGCATATGTGCAAACGTTATGCCGTCGCCTGTAGCGATTGCCGAATTGGTAGTATATTTATATACCCTGCCGATACCGCCGGACGCCATTATCACATATCTTGCATATGAAGTGCAGCTGTCGCCGTTTTCAAAAAGAAAGCCTGCAGCAAAGCCGCCTGAGTCCTTTTCAAGCTTATATAAAAGGGTATTTTCATAAATGTCAATATTCTTTCTCTGCTTTACGGTATTGATAAGCGCATCGGTGATCGCCTTTCCCGTTGAATCCTTATGGTGAACGATACGGTGGCGGGAATGACCGGCTTCGAGAGTTTTTTGCATATCCCCGTTTTCGTCAAGGTCGAAATCAACGCCAAGCTCCTTTATCTTCATAACATCGCCGGGACCTTCCCTTACAAGCACCTCAACAGCAGCAGGATCGTTCTTGTTTTTGCCGGCAGTCATAGTATCACGGATATGCAGCTGATAATCATCGCTGATGGTATCAAGCACAGCGGCGACACCGCCCTGGGCAAGAGAGCTGTTTGAAAGTGAAAGCTCCCTTTTTGATATCAGCAGCACAGATATATTTTCAGGAAACTGCAAAGCGCCGTAAAGACCCGCAGCGCCGGTGCCTATTATTAGTACATCATAATTCTTTTTCATAAAACATGACCTCGTTTGGACTATAGTGGTCAGTCGTCAGTTGTCTGTTTGAGGTTTTGCCGATATAGGAAAATCCTGAGAACAAACAGCTATCAACCAATATTTACATTATATCATACATTTACAGATATTTAAATACCAAAGATAAAAAAAGCTCAGATGTTAAGTACAATTATGAAGCTGCTCCCCTTGCCAAGCGTTGAAACCGCATAGCACTTTCCGCCGTGCAGCTCGGTTATCTGCCTGACTATCGCAAGCCCAAGACCTGATACTCCCTGTCCCTTTCTCATCCGTGAGGTATAATACCTCTCCCAGATATTCTCTATCTCGGAATCGGGTATGCCGTTGCCGAAATCCTTTACCTCTATCTTTGCCGTTTCCCCCTCGGCAGTAAGGGAAACACAGATCTTTTTGCTTTCGCCCGTATGCCGGAAAGCATTATCCATAAGATTGTACAGCGCTCTCTCAAGATGACTGCTGCTGCCCATGACGGTGATGCCCTTTTCAATGCTCTTTTCAATGACAATATTTTCCGGCTTGTTAAGCGTTTCAAATCTGTCCGCAGTTTTCTTTACAAGCGAACTGAGATCGACTTCAATGAAATCTCCTATTGCGTCCTTTGTTTCAAGCTCGGAATATTCCATTATCTCATTAACAAGCGCTGTCAGCCTGTCCGCCTCTTTTATGATAACGGCAATGTCCTCAGAGCATTGCTTTTCATCCTCCCATGATATATCCCTTATCATTTCTGCATAGCCCTTTATCATGGTAACGGGCGTCCTCAGATCATGGGAAACATTTGCAAGCAGCTCCATCTGGAAATCCTTTGACTTATTCAGCTTGTCATTTGTTTTGTCAAGAGTTTCGCTAAGCTCGTCAAGCTCCGTACAGAAGCCTTTCCTGAAATCATCCTTGTATTCCTTTTCTCCGAGCTTTTTCGCCTTTTCGGACAACATTCCCACCGGCGCAGAAAAACGCCTTGCGATAAACCATGACAATACAAAGCCGACAACAACTGAAAGCACAGTTACCCATACAAGCTGCATACTTATTATGGCGACGGACGAGCCGAGAGTATCAATTGTCGTGCTTACATACAGAACAGACTTTTCATCAGTATTGTTATAGTAATTTATGTATGCGCCGTAAACATAAAAGCTTTCTGTACGATATTCTGCGGTATCGTCCTCGGAGGCTTTCAGCGTATCGAGAAATTCATCATAAAGCCCCGGAAGTGAACGATAACCCGCCCTTTTTTTGACTTTTTCCGGCATACCTTCGGGCTTGCTGCCTTCGTCGGTATGAGGCTTATTTATATTGTTATGCATACCTTTGAATTCATCGGAGCTGAAAAGAACGTTCCCGTCTGTATCGGTTATGTAAATAAGTATGGAATTATCATGACTAAGCTCGTCAATGAGATCGTCAACATCCTTTGAGGTACTGTTTTCGATTATTTTCTGAGCAGCGTTCTTTGTATTCCCGATAAGCATACTGTTATAGAAGCCCTGTAGAAATACAGTCTGAAGCAGCCACAGTACAGTAAAGATCAATGCTGTAAAAAGAATAAAATAACTCCACAGCTTGAATCCGAATGATCTTGGATTAATCTTCAAATTTATATCCCGCCCCTCTTATGGTCTGAATGAGTTCACGGTATTTCCCCAGCTTATTTCTCAGCAGCTTTATCTGCCAGTCAACCGTTCTGTCATCACCGAAATAATCATAGCCCCAGACCTCGCTGAGTATCTGATCTCTTGAAAGAACTATGCCTTTGTTTTTGACAAGATATACCAGTATCCCGTATTCCTTTGCCGTAAGATCGCTCTTTTCGCCGTCAATTGTGACAGTATGACCGGGAATGTCAATGGCAAGCCCCTGTATTTTTATAATATCATCCTTTTTCGGTGCAGCGGATTCATGACGCCTGAGTATGACCTTTATTCTCGCCATAAGCTCCTTCGGGGAAAAGGGCTTTGTGACATAATCATCCACGCCGACTTCAAATCCGAAAAGCTTATCATATTCCGTACCCCTTGCGGAAAGCATAAGAACGGGGATATCCTTCATCTCATGTATTTTCCTGCAAGCTGTAAAACCGTCCGTATCCGGCATCATGACATCCATTACTATCAGGTCGAAATCCTCTTTTCTGCAAAGCTCTATAGCCTTGCTGCCGTCATCAGCCGTACTTACGTCATAGCCTTCTCTTTGTGCATATCTGCTTATAAGCGTAACTATATCCTTTTCATCGTCAACTATCAGTATTTTAGCCATAACATTACCTCCGGCTCAGAATTATAATTTCATTATACACTATTATTCCTTTTTTTGCACCAGTTTGAAATTGTAATTCGTAAATTTTTACCGGGATCCGTGGAACCTGATCTGAAAGTTACATTATATATCACATCATGACAATGTTTTTTAATGACTGACATATATAATATTAATAAAAGTATGGAAATGTGGAAAAATATGTGTTATAATGTATCTGTAATTATTAAGGCAACCTCTAAAAAC
>DEHG01000098.1:37389-39758 GCA_002351795.1 Ruminococcaceae bacterium UBA2806
AGTTTTTAGAGATGCCCTTAAATCTGATAAAAGCTCTGATCTGTTTGTCGGGACTCTGGTCATTAAACTGTATCCCGATAAGCTGCCAGGCTAAACAAAGGAGAGACAAACTATGCAGAACATCTGGCACGATATGGATTCATCAAGGATAAACCCTGATGATTTTATGTGCGTAATCGAAATTCCAAAGGGCAGCAAGGCTAAATATGAACTTGACAAGCAGACAGGTCTGCTCAAGCTTGACCGTATTCTTTATACCTCTACCCATTATCCGGCTAACTACGGATTTATCCCCCGCACATATGCCGATGACCTTGACCCACTCGATGTACTTGTACTTTGCTCGGAGAGAATTTACCCGCTGACACTTATCCAGTGCTATCCCATAGGCTATATCACTATGCTCGATAACGGAAGAAACGACTATAAGGTTATCGCTATTCCCTTTGACGATCCTACATATAACAGCTATACCGATATTCATGAGCTGCCTAAGCATATCTTTGATGAAATGATACATTTCTTCTCTGTATACAAGGCTCTTGAAAATAAAGAAACTGTCGTTGATGAAGTCAGAGGCCGTGATGAAGCTATCGGCATCATTAAAGAGGCAATAGATAACTATAAGGAAAAATTCGGCAATCTCTGATCTGCCGGACAGGATTGTGAAATGAAAAAAGAACAAGAAAAGGAAAAATCCATTCCGAATATGAGCGACCCGCCAAAGAAGGCTGTGCCTGTAAAAAGGAAAAAGAAAAAGCTGCTGCATACGCCTTCGCAGATAATAAGGATCTGCATGATCTGGACTTATGTGCTTGTGATCTACCTGCTGACGATGCCCTTTGTGACAACGACCCTGTATATCAAGGATGATCTGTCTATAGGAACTGATATTTCTTCGGCAAGCATGACATATTCAACGCAGGAGGAAATAGATAAGGCGGCAGACGAGCTTGAGGCGGCTATTAATGCGCTTGTGCCTTCCGGCGAGAAAAAAGAGGAATATCAGGGAAATGTTGCTCTTTCATCTGCTTCATTCGATTGGAAATACTATATTGCAAACGGTGTCAAGTATGATCGTATCGCTTCGCTTATAGAAAAATCCAAATCCCTTGACAGGATCGCTTATACGGAAAAATCCGTTGAAGCCGTAAATACAGCTGCTCTCAGAGCGCAGCAAAAGTTATGTGCAATGGTCACTGTTTCTCAGTCGGCCTTTCAGATAGCACTCGGAGGTATGGTCAATGATGTTCCCGCAGAACAGCTAAGGGGAGTAATATTTTCCGGCATCCTTATCTATACTATGATACTATTGCCGGCAGTCGGATTTTTCATTTGTACATTCAATAAAAAAGGACATCTGAAAAACGTATACAATATAATATGTTCCCTTACCTGTCTGTGCATAATTCTTTTCGGGATATATCCGAGCATAGGTCTTGGCGCTGTATTAACGGTGTTTGCATACATTCTTCTTATGTGTCTGACCGGCGGAAGCATCTATGCAAAGCAGCAGGAGGATTATATCGTCAAGCATCCCGAGCTTGAAGCTGAATTTACGGAAAAACATCCCCATTTTGTAAAGGCTCTTATCAATTCAAAATCCGTAAACCTTAATGCTGCGCTTGAAAAGGAGCAGCGTATTGAGGAGGCTCAGAAAAAGACCGGGACAAAAAAGAAAAAGAAGTAAAAGCTTTCAGCCGCAGACGGATAAAAATATTGCTGTCTGTAAATATTAAGATCAGGAGTGATTATTATGCCAATTGAAATAACAGCTCAGAATTTTGAGCAGGAAGTACTGAGATCCGACAAGCCCGTATTGATCGACTTCTGGGCGTCATGGTGCGGTCCTTGCAGAATGCTTTCGCCTGTTGTTGACGAGATAGCAGACGAGCATCCGGAGATAAAGGTCGGAAAGGTAAATGTTGACGAGCAGACCGAGCTTGCGATAAGATTCGGCGTAAGCGGTATACCAATGCTCATATTATTCAAAGACGGAAAAAATATTGATTCGTCAATGGGAGTTGTTCCTAAGTCTGCAATTGAAAAAATGATAGGCTGATCTTTGAGATAACTCATTCCCCTGTTTGCCGGAGAATATGGCAAACAGGGGATTCTTTTGTGGAGCTTTTTTTAAAACTTGCTTGTTTTTATAGATCTCAGCATATCAACAAACAAGAGATAAAGCTTTGACGGTTTTGCAAGCCGGCATGACACATTATCAGTTATCTGCGGCAGAAAATTTTTGTATATTTTATAGTGAGTCTCTAAAAAACTATCAAGCAGTCAACGAGTGAATAGGAATGTAAGGATATGCCTTATAATAAATTATGTCAAAAAAATCCTTTATGGCAACCTCTAAAAACCTT
>DEHG01000098.1:39835-41749 GCA_002351795.1 Ruminococcaceae bacterium UBA2806
TCAATGATGTGTTACACATTTTTAAATAGCATCTGTTCAATGTTCAATGCTTTTACTCTTGACTTTTTATCATCGGGCATTTATTATATAATCATCATATGTCAGGAGGTGAAATTATGCCGTTTATAAACACTAAGGTCAATGTTGCAGTTTCTCCCGAAAAAGAGGAAAATATAAAATCTGCTCTCGGTCGGGCTGTCGCCTGCATCAGAGGAAAAAGCGAAGGCTGGCTTATGGTCAATATCGAGGACTCACAGCGCCTGTATTTCAGAGGTGATAAAATTACTCCTGATGCTTTCGTTGAAGTCAAGATATATGGCTCGGCAAGCAGAAATGAATACAATGCGCTTACTGCGGAAATAACAAATATCCTCGGCAGTGAGCTTGGTATCTCTCCGGATAGAATTTATGTCAAATATGAAGAGGTACAGAACTGGGGCTGGAACGGATCAAATTTCTGATTTGATGTAACCCGCATTATAAGCCGTTTCTTAACCTAACCTTAAACTAATCTTAAATGAACCTTAAAGATTTTTAATGTTATCCTAATAATTTATTTACTAAATACTAACAAATCATTACCAAATTATGAACAAACATATGCTATTATAGTATCAGAACAAAACACGGAACACTCTGACGGCTCAGAGTACAGGGTGCATTTAATTTGATTATGACTGCAGCAACTATAAAAAAAGGCGTCCGCTCCTCACAAGAGCGGATGTTTTTTTGTTTGATATATTACTGTACATATGATATAATTATCTACAGACAGAATTGCTGTCAGAGTATAAAAAACAAGGAGGAAAACTAATGGAAGAATTTGTCCTGAGAACCTTCGGGCTGACTAAAAGATTCGGTAATAAGATCGCTGTTAATAATGTCAGTATCAATATCCGCAAGGGTGATATCTACGGATTCATAGGGCCTAACGGCGCAGGAAAAACAACCGCAATGAAGGTCGTGCTTGACCTTATGAAGCCTACATCAGGCGAAATTGAATTGTTCGGAAAAATGAAAAATCAGGGAGATCTTATCCGTGTGGGGTCGCTTATAGAATCTCCCGGATTATATACTGCATGCAGCGCATATGAAAATATGAAAAGATTTTCTCTGCTTTTCGGGGGAACGGATGAAGATATTGCTTTTTATCTGAGAATGGTCGGTCTTGAAAGCGTCGGAAAGAAAAAAGTAAGCGCATTTTCACTCGGTATGAAACAAAGGCTCGGAATTGCGATCGCTCTTCTCGGCAATCCCGAATTTCTGATACTGGATGAACCGGTAAACGGGCTTGACCCGATGGGAATGAAGGATGTCAGGGATATAATACAGTTCGTGAACAGGGAAAAAGGCGTAACGCTGTTTATTTCGAGTCACCTTCTGAGCGAGCTTGAAAAGGTGGCGACGGTTTACGGTATTATCAACTGCGGTACTCTTATTGAGGAAATAACCGCCGAGGAGCTTGAAAGACGCTGTGCAAGCAGTATCAGGGTACGATGCAGTGAACCGCAAAAGGCAGCAGCCATTATCAGGGAAAATTTCGGAATAGAACAGATTGATATTTCTGATAACCAGATACTTATTCCTGCCCCGCCTGCGATATCGGCAAGGGTGAATGAAATGCTTGTCAAATCGGAAATACAGGTTTCCGAGCTGGGCATACAAAAGGTCAGCAGTGAGGATTATTTCCTCAGCAAAATGGGCAGTCTTAATGTCGGAATGGGGGTTGGTCAGTATGCATAATCTTCTGAAATTTGAATACAGGCGGCTTTTTTACAGGACAAGTCTGTATGTTTGTTTCGCAGTCGTTATAGTTCCTGTACTTTTTATGTTTATTGTCACTGCTGCGTCATATCTGTCCGCTAAAAATAATGGTGAATTAAATCTTTCGCTTTTTTCAAACACTATGTACGG
>DEHG01000082.1 GCA_002351795.1 Ruminococcaceae bacterium UBA2806
GTGATTAGTGTTTAGTGATTAGTATTTAGTGATTAGTGATTAGTGTTTAGAATATTGTACCCTGCATATTATCTACTAAGCACTAACCACTACCCACTACCCACTACCTACTACCCACTATCATTCTATGAGATCGTCAACGGTGACATAATCGCCGGAGAGGGGACCCGCACAGAAATTGCAGCCGAATTCATAGAAAGCCTCCGCCTCGGTACTGTTTTTAACGCCGTCAGCGATAGGCTCGCACCGAAGCTCATTAATAAAGTTTATGATAGAATTAACTGCAATATCCGTTCTCTCATTTTTTCCAATGCTTTCAGTGATATTAGGGTGAAGGAGAACGTAATCGAAGTTAAATCTTGACAGCTCGATAAGCGGACATTCGATCTCACCGAAGCCGTACAGAAGAACGTGATAGCCCCTGCGTCTGAGCCTTGCGACATTTTCGGGCAGATCAGGATTTTTCTCCCGCAGGACGCTTTCGGCAACGGCAAAGCAGAAGCTGTTGGCGGTAAGGGAGAACTGTTCGCAGATCTTATCGGCAAGAGCGCCCGACGTTCTGTCGCTCAGAATGCTCAGGGGCATATCGAGGGTGATCCAGTTAAAATACCTTCCCGCTTCGGTAATGCTGCGGACGGACTCGGAGAGCTGGAGCAGTTCGAGATTGAACAGCTCCTTGTTTTTACCGGAGGCATCGGCAGCGGGGCGGAAAGTCTCGGGCATAAGCGTACCAAGACCGGGGGTATTAAGGTGAGTTCTTGAGAAGTAGCAGACAGTTTTGCCGGAGGAAATATCACGCACAGAGCGGAAATTAAGCTCGACAGCACGAAGCCCGCCGACAAGAGTTTGTTTAACCGGCATAACTATACTCCTCCCAAAGTAAACATATATAGATATTCTAACATATACAGAGGTAAAAGTTAAATTTTAATAGCATAATTCCAAAAAAACAGGGGCGGTGTAAGGAATTGGCAGTAATTTGGTCAGGGTAAACAAGAAAAGTTGAGAACTATTTCTGTTTTTTGCTATTGACAACAGGGGGTAAAACTGATACATATAGTAAAAATATGGCATTATGTGTGCAATAATGCACAGCCTACCGGGGGCAGGACACCCGGAATAATTCTGAGAAAGGAAAATGTCTTATGAAAAAAGATAAAAAAACTAAAAAGAACAGCGTTATGAAAAAGCTTGTCCCGGCTACCGGTATGCTGCTCGTATCTGCTATCATGCTGACTACCTCAACATATGCTTGGTTTACAATGAGCAGAGAGGTAAGTTTGAATAACATTTCAATGACTGCAACTACCCCCGAAGATGTTCAGATATCACTTGGTCATCTGACAAGTGCTACTGGCGGTTATGCTGATAACACTGGTTTACTAAAGGCTTCTGATGGATCGACTGCAGCTGATAATTTTACTGCAGTTGCGCCCTCAGCAGGCATGACTGATGCGGATATGGTTGATTGGTCTAACACAATTGAAATTACAGAGTATTATCGTTTAGGTAGACTTATCCCCGCATCCTCGACAACGGGTGCAAATATATGGTTTACCCCCAACGCAACTGGTGTAGGTAAGACTGTCGATAGTGCAGCAACATATTATCAGGCTACCAACGGAACAACGAGAAATCCTGAGTCAACAGTTAGAACAGGATCAACTAGTGGACTTAACGCTACTCTTCATGCTATAACAAATGATACAGCAGCAAGCGACACATGGAATACAGGTGCAAGTGGAGATGCTTATGTTGTTTCTACAGGATGGAATTCAACTAATGATGATGGTTATTATGTTGATATTCCGATTTGGCTTAGGACATCGAGTACGGCAGGTGTCACGCTTTCTCTTGATGCGTATGTTGTTCCCAAAACCATAGACTTTGATACAAATGCTTCTGATAATGTTCATAATTATAATGATTTGTACAAAGCCGCTCGTGTAGCTATTATTCCCGATACAATAGATACAGCAAATGATGCTAATGTTGAAACACAGGTCAACAAACTTGTTGATCTCAAAGATGGATTTAATTCAACAACTCATACAAATCTAACTGATGGATATTCTGGAACAGCAAATGTAGTTGATTTCTATGGCAGAAATACAACAACTGGCTTAGAAGATTCTACACAGCAAGGGACAAAAGACGCTGCTTCTGGTGCTGCACTTACAAATTATGCTGCTGCTTCAAAAGCAAATAACACTGGTGTAATGGTAAATCTTACAGCTGCTGCAAATAAGGGTACAGGTACAGCTTACGGTACAGCAAGAAAGTATTATGTTCGTGTTTGGCTTGAAGGCGAAGATCCTGAGTGTTGGAACGCAAATGCTGGACAGGATTTTACAATTAGTTTGAAATTCTCTAAGATAGGTGCAGAAGCTGTTCCTAATCCGTGATAATCAAATTGATTAACACAACTGAATAACTACCCCCCCCCGTCAGGCTCCGGCTTGGCGGGGGGGTTTGCTCCCTCCCCCTGTCAGCTGCGCTGACATCCCCCTCGGCGAGGGGGACGATGGCTCCCTCGTTGAGGGAGCTGTCGCCGCAGGCGACTGAGGGAGGAAAACAAAGCGCCGGCGTGCCGTCAGGCTCTGGCCTACGGGGTGGTTTATTTTTCAAAAATCGTTGACAAACCCACAAAAAACAACTATAATATAAACAGACAAGGCGACCAGCCAACTACGGCAGTCCCCGTATAGATTAATTACTAAGAAGTAACCGTTCTATTTGCGAGACAGGCGGTTACTTCTTTTTTATATCGTGGTTTACCTTTATTGCAGTTACAATAAAGCCAGCGATGGTGACGATCACCTGAATAGTCTGCAAAAGCTCGCTATATGTAATCATATTCACCCACCCCCTTTCATCAAGAGGGCTTTATAAAGTTTTTCGCCCCCTTTATGAAGATCGGGGACTGCCGCAATCCGTAGGCTGATCGCCTTGCAGCTTCTATTCTACACTATTATCAATACCGTGTCAATTACAATTACATAATTTGCATTTGCCCGATCATTGATTTTTACATATAAATCGTGTATAATATAAATGATAAATATAGTCTGGATTCTTATGTAAAAAGAGGAGGCATGGGTATGAGTACTTTGGATGCTACTGTTTCTATGTTAGAAAAAATGCCGGAGGAAGCCCGGTTAATGGTTTTTAAATATACTCAGTCATTATTTACAGCGCCCAGACCGGCAAATCCGTTTACGCCAAAATCAAAAAAAGACATTCTTGACGATTTATCCAAGTCAAGAGAGCAAATAGCTGACGGCAAAGGTGTTGATATGAAAGAAGCTTTGCAGGAGATGGGAGCGAAACATGGATTCCTATAAGGTTATTACATCCCCAAAAGCACTGTCACAGCTTGAGGAATATATTGATTACATTCAGTATACCCTGTTAAACGAACAGGCTGCCGGAGCCGTTTGGAACGATGCTGTTGAAACAGTAAACAGGCTTGAAACTGTTGCCGGAAGTCTTAGATACTGTGACGATCCTGAATTAAAGGAATTGGGTTACCGAAAGATCGTTTTTATTCGTCACAGCTATGTCATGCTCTACAGAATTGAAAATAATACTGTATTTGTAGAAGCTGTTTACCATCAGCTTCAGGACTATGAGAAAACTTTTTTGGATTCCATTTCCTGAAGATTCATATTGAATAACTGCCCCTACCCCGTCAGGCTCCGGCCTGGCGGGGTGGTTTTTAGTGCAGTGGGTTCTTATCACAGCATTAACTGAGTTACTGCCTGATACTCTTAATCTACAGCAAATGCCGTATCAAGCGCTATTTTTACCATATCATCAAATGTATTCTGCCTTTCCTCGGCACTACAGGCTTCACCCGTCAGCGGACAATCTGATATCGTGCAGATACAAAGGGCACTTTTTCCCGTTCTTGCGGCATTGTAATAAAGTGCGGCGCTTTCCATTTCCACGCCTGAAACGCCCATCTTCCTCCAGTCTGCAAGCGGTGAGGAATCATCATAGAATGTATCGGTGCAAAGCAGAGTGCCGACATGAACATCTATCCCCAGAGCCTTTGCACAGTCGTCCGCAAGCCGTAAAAGCTTGTATGATGCCGCGGCTACAGGACGGCACGAAAGACCAAAGCTGTCCGCATAGCTTGAATTCGTACAGCTTGCAATGCCGAGAACAACATCCCTCAGCTTTACATTTTCGCTTATAGCTCCCGCAGTACCGATACGGATAATGTTTTCAACGTCGTAAAAGCTGAACAGCTCATATGAATATATCCCCATCGAGGGCATACCCATACCGCTTGCCATAACGGTCACGGTTTTACCCTTGTATTCGCCGGTAAAAGCATACATTCCCCTCACTTCATTGACAAGCCTTGCATTATCAAGAAACTTTTCGGCAATATACTTTGCTCTCAGCGGGTCACCGGGCATAAGTACGGTTTTTGCAATATCCTCTTTTTTAGCATTATTATGCGGTGTTGACATGACATTCACACTCCTTTGTACATTATTAATGTTATTTCAGCCCTTGGGCAGAATTGCTTTCAGCGTTTCAACGACAGCATTGACATCCTGATTAAGCTTTTCCGTATCCGTCAGCATATCGTCAAAAAGCCTGTCGAGGTTTTCTTCAAAATTATCGGGGAGGATAGTACAGTTCTTTTTACAAAGCTGAACAAGACGTTTTTCTCCCGGATGAGTAAGCCTGTTCAGGGCAAAAATTATATCAAAATACGATTCAAGAAAAGCGGCTGTCCTATGTACGATGCTTACCCTGTCGCCCCTGCCTGCCGCCTTAGCAATTTGCAGACTGTACGCAGGCATAGCGGCTGAAAGGAGATCAAAGTTTCTTTTAATGATATTATCCCTGAGCTTATCGGGATAGGGGACAGAAAAGCGTTCCTTTGCCTTTGCAAGTCTGCCGCTTTTATCGGCAATTATCTTACAGGTCAGAAGATTGTGCCACATACAGGTGGTATAGCCGTTATGAGGTTCATATTTTTCAACGACTGATGAAACATCCTCACAGAATGAATCGAGATCACGATAAAGGATATCAATATCTATCCCGTCATTAAGAACGCAGTTGTCCTCATATTCCCAGTAATGGTTGCCTATCTCCATGTATTTGCAGTATTTGCTGAGGATATTTCGGCGTACATCCTCGCTTACCGGAGATGTAACATAAAGATAAACGTCATAGTCTGATTTTTTGTCAAAGTTTTCACCCGAACGTGACCCGCCGAGGGCAATTGCCTCGACCTGTTCAAGCTTTGCAAGTTCATCAAAGAGTAATTCGACCATAGTAATAATACCTCCTGAAATCGTTTATATTTTAAATGGCTGTTAAAACCATTCCTTCACGAACCAAACCTCCGGGGCGGTAAAAGTCCTGCCGTTAAGATATTCAAGAGCACCGCCGTCGGTTGTAAAATCGAAAACAAGCTTATAGGAATAGAGAGCCTGCCATTTCTGACCATATTTACGGTTTACCTCATTTTTGCCGTATTTTCCGTCACCGACAAGGGGATGACCGATATAAGCCATATGCGCCCTTATCTGATGAGTCCTGCCCGTCAGCAGATCGACTTCAAGCAGGGAAAGACCGTTTTTTTCTGCAAGCACTTTATATTTTGTTTTAATGGTTTTGGAATCCGGAGTTGATTTCGGTGAGATATAGACCCTGTTCTGTTTCTCATTTTTTTCAAGGTAAGCTGTAAGCAGAGCCTCTTTTTCCCTGAATTTCCCCACAGCGGCACAGAGATAGAATTTATGCAGTTCTCTGTCTCTGAGCTTCTGGTTAAGCACTCTGAGCGCCTCGGCAGTTTTTGCGGCGATAACGATACCGCCTGTATTCCTGTCGATCCTGTTTACAAGGGCAGGAGCGAAGGAATTTTCGTCCTTAGGGTCATACTCGCCCTTATCGTAAAGATAGTGCTGTACACGGGCTATAAGGCTGTCAAAGTGGTAATTTTCATCGGGATGAACGATAAGCCCCGGTTTTTTGTTAAGCAGGATTATCTGTTTGTCCTCATAGATGATATCGAGCTTTACGGGAGCTTTCATGAAGTCATAGCTTTCCGCAGACGGTTCAAAAAACTCGTCCTTGATAAAGAAGGTAAGCACATCGCCTTCACTAAGTCTTGTATCGATATCACATTTTTTACCGTTAACTTTTATGCATTTTTTTCTGATATATTTATACATAAGGGATTTAGGCATAGTTTTGAATTTCTTTGTAAGAAATTTATCAAGTCTCTGATCCCCGTCATTTTTACCTACGACAAGAGTTCTCATTAATGCACCGCCATTCATAATTTACAATATCACTCTATATAATATTATACAACACCCCTTCCCAAAAATCAACCAGCGCCAGCGTGACGCTGGACCCA
>DEHG01000105.1:0-281 GCA_002351795.1 Ruminococcaceae bacterium UBA2806
TGCGGTGTGGCTTCGTCAAGGTGTACTGTTGCAGCAATAATATTTTCTCTGCCGTATCTCTGAGATGCAAATTCAAAGCAGTCCAGAAAGAACTGTCGCTGTCCTTGCTCAGATAGACGACTGAAAAAATCTCCGTCGGAGGTAAAAAGAATTTCGCACATCTTCACAGCGTCTTTGCGGATAGCTTTCTTTCCCTTGTAGCCCTGTTGCAGCCGTTCTTCTATCAGCTTGTTGTAATTATGGGTGTCTTGTTCTATCAGGCTGTAGTTTAGCTCTGAACG
>DEHG01000105.1:519-6391 GCA_002351795.1 Ruminococcaceae bacterium UBA2806
CGTTCCCCTCTGGACTTCCCTACTGGCAGAGAAAAATAAAAACACATGAGAGTGAGCATAAATATGCTGTCCCTCATGTGTAATTATACCATAACGATTATTGCGGCTACCATTCCACACACAATAATCTTTCACGAAACAAAACACACTATTGCCGTAATATTATCCTTACCGCCGTTGTTTTTTGCTTCTTTGATTAATCTTTGTACTGCTATTTCCGGAGTTGAAGATCTGTTAACAATTTCAGTTATCAAATTTTCATCAACCATATCTGTCACACCATCACTGCATATAAGGAATCTGTCCCCTTCTTCATATCTGTAGCTTTTTATAAACGGTTCCAGACAAAGCTCATCGGGATCAATCCCTAAATATTGAGTAAGATGAGGTTTTCTGCCTGTTATCCCCTGTTCTTTCATAAGGACCTCATCGGTATGATCAGAAGATAATTGATTTATTCTTCCATTTCTGAATCCGTAAACCCGGCTATCTCCGATATTGCATACCCAGAAACGATTGCTGTAGAAAAACAGTGATGCAATTGTAGAACCCATCATATAAGCTCCGAGATTGATCCCTCTGTCATATACTCTTCGGTTCATTTCATTACACATATCAGTCAGAGAAGGTGTAATATCAAACGGAATGATCTTCCCTGACTCCATATAATCATACGCCTGGCAAGCTGCTTCAAAAGAGGCTACTTCTCCGTAATCTCCTCCGCCCATACCGTCAAATACTGCAAGGAGTGTGTATCCATCAATATTTTTCTCAAGCGTAAGACAACGCCGGGTACCATTGCTTTCAGCTTCAAGGTACGTGCCGTCAAAATAGAAATTATCCTCATTTTCGGGCCGTCTGAGTCCTTTGTCCGAACCGCATGCTGCAGTCAGAGTTACTCCATTGATCTTATTATTCAGAAAATCCAGTATCATACTTTCACCTTAAGTTTTTTCTTTTGCTAAATGGCGGGCAGAAGCAAGAGCGAGCAACTCTTCCCATGGCTTGAAATCCTCGCTTCTGTAACCTTCAAAAATAACCTTTGCAATATCGGTCATCTGAAAACCGATCTGAACTGCAACATTGATATTTCCCTCAGGATAAGGAACACCTACATAATCAACAACTTCATCTTTAGTAAAGTTTGATTTCTGAAGATATCCGAAAATCATTACAGGTTTTGTTGCATTATTTAACATTACTACAGAACCTATAGGTAAAATTGTGTTCATTTATTTGTCCTCCCATCATTATTGTAAAAACGAACCAAATCCGAGATTCTTTATAAGATCCGGATTTGAAACGGAATCCTTTATAAAGCTTCCTATTTCTTTAAAGCCATCAAATATTCCGCGGGCAGCTCCGCCATGATCAGAATAATAATTCTTGTAGTAATCGCCTACTTCATTATCAGCTGATAACGTTCTCATTGCTTCTCCGTAAGCTGCACTGAATTTTTCTCCGGCAGTCACAGCACCCTGTTCTGCGTAGAAATCTTTTATTACTGGTATATTATCAATGACCTTTGAAGCAGCATCTCCGCATGTTTTAGCAACAGAACCCGGACCCATGTTCCATGCAAATTCACTGAGCTGATAACCCAATTCCTTGTAATCGGGATTATCACCATACATATTTTTGACTATGTCTACAGCTTTTTCTCCACTATCAAATACCCAGTTTTTAAAATAATTGCCTTGAAGATCAGATAGACCGAGTTTTCCGCCGGTATACTTATCCAATTTTTCGACCCAGCCGCCTCCGCTGCCAACGGACATTGCACTACCGAACAGGTCTTTCCCTTTTTCATAGATGGTCTTTACGATCTCATCCTTATCTCCGCCGGCAGCAGCTTTCAGAACCCTCTTTACACTTTCAGTGTCGTAGTTTCCACCCAGGATATTTGACATTATTGAAGCATCCTTGCCTGTTGTTATATCCTTTACAAGTTTATCAATATCCTTGAAAGCGCCTTTTTCCGCCATATCCATAAGAGACTGTAAAGTGCCGTCCATATTTACGTTTCCTTCATCAGAAAGAATAAGAGCACTCATTTTTGCCGAATCAGCGCCATTTCCGAACATCTCTACTATTTTTGAGCAAACATTCTGGGCGCTTTGTATCTTTCCTGTAAAATTATGCGCAATAACAGCGCTCCATGAGGAGTTCATGAATTCAAGAATATTGCTGAACTTAGAAAAAACTTCCTCAAATGAGCTCTGAATATCTGCCATCTGACTTGACTGTGCAAGAAGCTGCTCAGGGGTGATCTTTATATCAGCCATCTTTTCCACCTCCGGTAAGGCCTGAAGCCACATTTCCGAAATCCGTTATATTTACTGAACCTGATACAGTATCAGGAGAAGCAGCGTAATAAAAATTATCACCAAAATCATGTATACCAGAAGAAGGTCTTGATACAGACATGATATCCCCTATTTTTTCATCAATAGAATTGGATCTATTAGCAGCCTGCTGTTCTCTTTCTACAAAGCGATCGGAAACCGTCTGAACGGCATTATAAAAGCTTTCGGCGTCCGCCTGGAGCTTTCCTATATACGCACGGTTATTTCTTGCATATTCGTTGATCTGATCTCTCCTTGAACACTGCCAGTCATTGTGTTCGGTAACCTGGTTTATCAGCGTCATAGCCTGAGTGATATTATCATTTGCCCTTTTAGCAGCCAACGCAGCCTGTTTCAGCAAATCTGTGTCAATATGTAAAACTGAACCTGCCATAGCTTACTGTCCTCCTAAAAAGAATTATTTATCAGAGCAGCACACTCTGAATCAAGTTGACTGAATTCACCTATTATCAATTCAGCATACTGTGTAAATGAATTTAATACATCAACATAATTCTGTCCTTTGCAGATATAGGAATTCACGGAAGAGCTCCATGCTTTTGACGCACTTCCTTCCCAGTCGGAAATCATCGTGTTATGCAGATTTGACGAAGCTTTCAGCAGATCCGCATAATGGGAAGCAGCACTTTTCATGGAACTGACAGCATCCGCAATACCCTGGAAGTTTATCTTGATATCAGACATTTAAATCCCACCATTCCTGTTTATCATCTGTGCAGCTCTTTCGTCTGCCTCTCTCTTTTCTTCGACAGCAGCGTTGATTGCGTGCTGGGCATTTTCTAAATTTGCATTCAACGCATTCAGCCGGGAAACAAGTATCTGTGCTTTCTGGTTGATAGCATTGCCTGTTGCACCTTCCATAGTGCCTGATGTTACAACCAGATTGTTCAATGCCGCAAGTGCTTCGTTAAGAGTAACCTTTGCCTGCTCTATATTCCTTACATCTCTTTCCGCGGCCTCGTACGAAATAACAATTCCTGAACTACTCAATTAATTCATCTCCCCTGTAAATAGCTTTATTGTATTTTCGATTACATCATCAGATGAAACGATATCCGGATTATTCTCATCTTTCATATCAAACAGCGTTCCATCTTTTTCATACAATACAATTCTTCCTGCTTTTCCTGAAACAGAACCAAAGGTGACAACATAAACCTTATCGGCATTTTCAATTGTTACAGTTCTGTCTTTTGACGAAAAGTTCTCATTTTGCGGCAGATTCATCATACCCCGGAGCACCGTTTCAAGTTCATCTTTTTTAATGCTCCAGATGTCGATATCCTTTCCATGCATCATGGTAATTATCCCATCACTTTCTAAAAAATGAAACCGTATGTCAATAAGCTTCATTTCTCCGCTTGAACCGCATATTTCAAGACGACCCTCGTCTTTTCCGAAGAAAATGGGTCTGTAGTCATTGCCTTTTTCCATGAGACTGGTCTCTCCCAAAAAATTTTCAAAGACAAGCCCCTTTTTTTGGAGAGACATCATATTTTTTTGTTCATGTGAATTATAGGCATGCTGTATATCGTCCATAGCGGCTACATAAGCATAGTCGATATAAGGACCGTTGATCAATCTGCCGAGAAAGAACAGTTCCTCTGCCGTTAAGCTTTTCAGTTTCTCCATACAATACCTTCTTTCAAAAAAATATATCATTATACCTCTTTAGTTATTAAGGTAAATGTAATCTCCATTCCATATACCGGCACTTTGGGGAGTTTCATCATCTTTAAAATTTCTGCCCATTCTTTTAGATGACAGCACAACACCGGCTTCGGACAAGCTAAGTGAAGCTTTGTATGAATTGAGAGTCTCCACTATATCCTTTTTAAGCTGACCGATCGGAACATCTGAAGGGATCTCAATATCATATCCGCTGAAACGCTTTTTAGCATCGCATATGGTTACAATTATTTTTTTCATTAGTATCCCTCCATATCCAGCTTGATCCATTCGTTTTTGTCCGGAGATGATAAATATGCCTGACGCTCATCAAAGCCGGATGCTTTGGATATTTCAGCAAAATCAGGATTGAAAAATGCAAAGTTATATGGCTCCGATGTGATCAGCAAAGTGTTTTTGGTTTCTTTGACGGACGACAGGATCATATCATCTGCATCCACCTTAATGATCTCATCCCTTGCACCTGCAGTGATTATGAATATATTGAAGCCCTTTGAGCTGAGTATAATGTTATGCATAATTTTTTTGCTCTTATCGGATAAGCCGGCTGAAAATGCGGAAATATTATCAATTATGACACACAAGCGTTTATCCTCAGAATTACTGTTATCTTCACCCATCAGACCACACATATTCTTTTTAAGTCTGCGATTTTCAAGAATTACAGCGATATCCATTACAGCATTTTCATAGCCTGAGGGAAATACTCTTTTTATTGTTCCTGCTGTTTCTTCTTCTGTTCCTTTTAGAATGTCTCCGAAGATATGCAGCTCGTTTTCTTCTGAACCTGCAAGTATTTCTGACAGTTCTTCAACATAATTCATAAGTGAACTGCGCTTATCTGAGAATATATTCAGAGAATTATGATTATTCATATCTGTGTATACCGTCTCATGGTTAATATCAAAACCTATCGGAAGAAGCGATGGATCCTTATATTCATTTTTGATACCATTGCTGTTTTTCTTTATATGCTCTTCATAATTGATTTTTCCGTCATCAAACGGCGAAAATGAATTTTCCTGCTGGGCAGTATCATATTCCGGATTTTGTTTTTTCCAGGCATTACTCATTTCTTCAAGCTTTTGCTGAAGCAGGAGATACCGTTCTTTTTCATTCTCAACATCCAGACATATGCAGGTCTGGAAAACTATTGGCGGATTATTTTTCAGTAATGCCTGCCCCGGACGATAAGGAGGTCTTACATCTCCGAGATATCCTACAACACCGGAATAATCTCCCTTGTCAGGGAGCTGCAGAGCCGCAGCCCCCTTGATAAGCTGGGAAAACTTGTAGGGTATCCCTATTGAACCGTTTGCAGAGAAAACAATATGTATGCCATAGGCCGCACCGTAGGATGCTATCAGGAACAGCAGTTCCTCAAGGGCAGGCATTTCCTTGAAAGCAGGCTGGATATTGTCGATCACTATCAGGATCGCCGGCATATTATCAGATACTATCTCTCTGTACGCGCTGAGAGAATTTACTGTATGCTTCAAAAACAGTGCTTTCCGCCTGTCAAATTCCTTTTTTATCCTTACGGCAAACTGATCGAGCCTGTCTTCTTCATCATTGCGTATTATTGACTCAATATGGGGCATTTTTTCAAATTTTTTCAGCATCCAGCTTCCAAAATCAAGAATGTATATGCGCAGGTCTTTAGGCGAACAGGTAAGACCTGCAGAATAGATCAGCGTCTCGAGGAATGTAGTTTTTCCCGATGACGGCACACCATAAACGCCTGTATGACCATTTTCCTGAAGATCCATATACAATACATCCTGGAGCTGACGTTCAGGAATATCGCACATTCCTAT
>DEHG01000149.1:0-155 GCA_002351795.1 Ruminococcaceae bacterium UBA2806
GACCGCATTTATAAAATAATTATATAATTTAGTCTGTTTATCAACCTGAATTTTAATATATGTTATTCTCAAAAGCTATTTTGCAGAATATTGCATATTATATCCATATATGCTATAATACACGCAAAATAATTCTTGTTAAGGTGATATGCAAT
>DEHG01000149.1:473-1477 GCA_002351795.1 Ruminococcaceae bacterium UBA2806
GATGAAGAATGACCTTTGCAGAAGTAACGCTATGGGGTACGAAGATCGGAACTGTCGCACTGCCTGACAACGGCAATATTGCGACCTTTCGCTATGACAGGGATTTTCTCGGCAGTGGGATAGAGCTATCCCCCATCACTATGCCCCTGAGTACAAGACAATACTCTTTTGCCGGACTGCCTTATGAGACCTTTCACGGACTGCCGGGGCTTCTTGCCGATTCCCTGCCGGACAGGTTCGGAAACACGATCATAGACCAATGGCTTGCCCGTCAGGGACGCGCTCCGGCATCCTTCAATGCAGTTGAAAGGCTTTGCTATACAGGTAAAAGAGGTATGGGTGCTTTGGAGTTCCAGCCTGCTCTCGGTCCTGGCTATGATAAGAATGAACAAATCAGGGTCAATGAGCTTGTGCAGCTTGCCTCCGATATCCTGAACAGGCGGACGGATATGCATATCACCGCAGACGATACCGCCATGCAGCAGATATTGCAGATAGGAACCTCTGCTGGCGGCGCAAGGGCAAAGGCTATTATCGCATGGAATCCCGAAACGAATGATATCCGTTCAGGACAGATCGAAGCCGGACAGGGCTATGAATACTGGCTTATAAAATTTGACGGCGTATCGAAAAACGGCGACCATGATCTGAAAGACCCGCCTGTCTATACACGCATAGAATACGCTTATTACCTCATGGCTTTGGCTTGCGGTATCAAAATGAACGAGTGCCGGCTTTTTGAAGAAAACGGTCTTTATCACTTCATGACAAAGCGTTTTGACCGTGAGGACGGTACAGGCAGAAAGCTACACATGCAGACGCTGGGCGCAATAGCCCACTACGACTATAACGAGCCCACAGCCTACAGCTATGAAATGGCTGCATCCGTCCTGCGTAGGATGAAGCTTCCGCAGTCTGATATGGAACAGCTCTGCCTGCGGATGATTTTTAATATCCTGACAAAAAACAACGACGACCATGTAAAGAACATCTCGTTCCTGATG
>DEHG01000149.1:1599-1968 GCA_002351795.1 Ruminococcaceae bacterium UBA2806
TAAACCCGATAACAGATGGCTCAGAGCTCACCAGATGAGTGTTAACGGAAAGCGGACTGATATCACCGAAAATGATGTTTTTGCTTGCGCTTCCGTTATGGATATCACAAGATCAAAATGCAAATCAATGATCGAAAGGGTAAGATCAGCCGTGTCGGACTTTCCGAAGTTTGCAGAGCAGGCAAAATTACTCGATGCGACAATAAAAAATGTGCAGCAGTTAATTAAACAAAAATAACAGCATAATTTCTTGTTTATCCATCTATCCATCCTTCAAATTTTCCTAATGTTGAAAACTTCTGAATGCTGTTTTTCTTGATAGATTGATTGAATAATGATTTAATATATGATTTAATATATGATTTCGGT
>DEHG01000149.1:2077-3389 GCA_002351795.1 Ruminococcaceae bacterium UBA2806
TGCATTTCTTAATTACGGAGATTTTGTTGACTTTCTCCGTAAAATATTGTATGCTATTGTTGAGGTGAGTGTTGTGTCTGAATTGTTTGAAAATGCAATAGTAGAAAAAAGAAATGTTCTGAATGAATTAAGAAGTGGAAATATGACTATACAGGAACTGCGTTTTTTTAGTATATATCTGTCCAAAATCAATCCATGGGATATATCAACCAGGACAGTCCGATTTCCAATTTCAGAATTTCAGCGTATTATGGGATTTGGTAAACTAAATATTGGTCAGCTTCGTGAGAGTACAGACAGCTTACTTTCTAAGATAGTCCATGTTCCTGATGAACGTGGTGGGTACACTGCATTTACCTTATTTAAACGGTGTCGAGTATCTCGTGATGATAATGATGAATGGTTTGTGGAAATAAATGCTTCTGATGATGCACTTCCGTTGATGTTTGATTTCAAAAACAGATATTTCAAATATGCTCTTTGGAATGCATTAAGACTTAAATCTCCTAATCAGATACGTATGTATGAAATACTCAAACAATATGAAACTTTAGGAAAACGTGAAATAACTATTGTCGAGCTTCGTGAACTTATTGGAATAGATAAAAAAGAATATTCTGGGAGAACAGGATGGTCGGATTTTAAAAAATATGTCCTTGACAGCTGCCAGCAGGCACTGAAAGAAAATACCGATATATGCTATACATACGAGCGCGGAAAGACTGGAAAGGGCGGCAAATGGCTGACTATCATTTTCCATATCACAAAAAATGCCGATTACAAGGATCCTCTTGCGTTGGATGAATTTATAAATTTGCAGCCGGAGTCTGAATGTCCGGAGCAAGCTGAGTTACTTGAAGAAGAACCGGAAGATGAAGCAATTGATTACGGCGGGGAGCTTGCCGACTTACTGGGAGAAACCTGTAACAATGAATTCAATCCCGAACAGATCAGAGTTATACAGGATCTTGTTTTGCAGTATGTTGGACACGATTATATAAAGTGCTCGGATTATCTGACCCATAAATTGAATATAACAAATGCCTTTTGCAAAAAGAAGGATACAGAAAGCCGGCATAAATATCTTGTGCGAATGATTAACAATGACATCAAAAACCCCGATGAAGCTATGTAAAACAGTATAAATAATTATTTATATAATTTTAACTATAAAAAACTATATGTATAATTATATAATAGAGCTTCCTTATTTTTCTGAAAAAGATAATAAGGAAGCTCTTGATTTTATATAATATGTAGTACAATGTATTATAAAAGGAGCTGATATTATGGCATTTTCCATTCGATTGAC
>DEHG01000134.1:0-885 GCA_002351795.1 Ruminococcaceae bacterium UBA2806
CAAACGGTTTTCAAGACCGCCTCGTTATGACCGCTTCGATACCTCTCCATATGTTATTGTGTCCTGACGACTTATTTATAATATCATATTAAAACATATTTGTCAAGACTTTTTTTATTTTTTTTGATATTTGTTTTTATGCTGTCTCTATGTACAAAGCGGCGGAGATCAACCCGCCGCCCCCGAAAAACGCACCCTTTTTCCAACAGGCAAATCCTAAATCATAGAAACATGGTATTTCCTGAACCAGTAGTCAAGCTGTATGATATATGCAAGGATCTGAGGCGCTCTCATAAGCTGACCGTACCACGGTGAAGAAATCTTATCGGGATCTTCAATTATCTGCTCAACGCCCTTCCTGTCAAGGATCTCATAAAGCGGAGATGTCATATCCGAAAGTATCTCCCTTACCTTACCTGCACAAAGCTCAAAATACATAGGATTATGAGTTTTTGGATAGGGGCTTTTCTTTCTGTCAATAATGCTGTCGGGCAGAAGTCCCCTGAAAGCCGCACGGACTATGCCCTTTTCCCTGCCGCCCAGAGCCTTTATCTTCCACGGCATATTATATGCAAGATCAACGATCCTGTAATCGCAGAAAGGCACTCTGACCTCAAGCCCGCTGTACATGGACATACGGTCTTTTCTGTCCAGAAGCGTCTGCATGAACCAGTAGAAATTCAGCGAAAACATCTCACGCATACGGGAATCAAGTCTTGTATCCGTTTTCAGCTTTTCGCTGTGACGGCAGGTATCATAATACCGCTGATAAACATATTCCCCGCCCCTTGGCAGAAAACCGTCTTTAAGCACCGACCGCCTTATATCAAGCGAACGTGACCAGGGGAAGGTATCATCAAACAGTATATCGGGGTTATGGTACCA
>DEHG01000134.1:982-4871 GCA_002351795.1 Ruminococcaceae bacterium UBA2806
TCCCTTTTTATCTCTTTGCAGAAAAGCAGAAGCGAGGAATCAACATCTACCATTCCCGGAAGATCTCTTGCATCCACTGCCGCTGTAAGTGAAGCAAAAAGATCATAATTGTTTATTGTAACGCTGTGATGGCGTGACCCTATCGCCTGAACCATTGTCCCGATGAATTCGCTGTCGGGAGTCGGCTGGAAGAGGCTTTTCTGAAAATACTTATCATTATCCGCATAATCCACGGAATAGGTATCCACAGGCGGCAGACCCATTCTTTTATTATACTCTGATGCCGCATAGGAAATTATGCTTGAATCAAGCCCGCCCGATAAAAAGGTGAAAAGCGGCACATCGGATACAAGCTGACGTTCAATGGAATCCTGCAAAAGCTCCCTCACCCTGAGAATACTTTCCTTTGCGTCATATTCATATTCATGGGCATGAAGCTCAAAATACCTTTTCTTTTTCATATTCTTACCGTCATAAACGGCATATTCTCCCGGAAGAAGTTCCTTTATCCCTTCAAAAACTCCCTGTCCCTGAGTTCTTCCGGGACCGAGAAGGAAAAGCTCCGAAAGCCCCTGTTCTCCGACTCTTGAAGGGACAAGCGGATTTTTAAGCAAAGCCTTTATCTCCGAGCCGAATATCATTCCGCTGTCATATTCATAGTAGAAAAACGGCTTTACACCGATCCTGTCACGGGCAAGAAAAAGCTCATGTTCACGGTGATCCCAAATCGCAAAGGCAAATATCCCGTTAAGCCTTGAAATGCAGTATTCACCCCAATAAAGGTAAGAAGCGAGAACGACCTCGGTATCACTGTGAGTAGTGAAGCTTATTCCCCTGTATCCAAGTTCCTTTCTGAGTTCATCCGTATTATACAGTTCTCCGTTATATACAATGGTACATTTCTTATTCCCGAAGGCTTTGGTCATAGGCTGACTGCCGTTTTCGATATCAATTACGGCAAGCCTTCTGTGAATCAGAGCTACACACTCCTCAACATACTTCCCCCCGCTGTCAGGACCCCGCCTTTCAAGCGTTTTTGACATTTCGTTAAGTATACTGTCAGCGTCTTTCAGATTGATCTGACTGTCATACCAGCCTGCAATTCCGCACATAGTATTCCTCCTGACACACAAGTTTATCCTCTTAGTCTGAGCCTTCTGTCCCTCTGCATTGATACCACAAAAATCACCGACATAACAAGCATTGCAATACTCCCCGTTACCGTCTTAGCCGAAAAACAAGCCCTGTCTCCCCCGCCGACTGTCATTGCTGAAACTGCCGGAGCATAAAAAACACAAAACGCCCTTGTAACAGCCGCCGAAAGCACAGCATTCAAGATACGGAAGGCAAGATATTTTTTTATGCTTACAGGAATATCCCTGACAAGGGAAAATATCTGAAAATGGACGCACATTCCTCCGAAGCCCACGCAAAGAGAAAACGCCCACAGCGGCATTGAAGCATCCTTTACAGCCTGACAGCCGCCTGTAACCTCCATTATGACAGGGATAATTACAGACAGTTCACGGCGAAGGAATATGCCGCTTTGCGCCGACGATCCTGAAAGATATCCTGCGGCGGCGCTTATCAGATCTGAGAACATGGAAAATATCAGTATAAGTGCCGTCATTCCGATAATTGACTCAGCGCCGTCTGATGCCGACCCTATTAAACATGGTATGACAGGCTCGGCTTTTTTGACATTGCCAGTTTGATGATACACTGTACATCTCTTATTTATTCTTGCAGATAAGCCGAGGATTATTCCTATCAGCAGAGATGATATTATCTGAGAAGCATAAAGAATGACCCCGGACATATTATTCCCGAGCATGATATTCCCAAGCGCAGTTATCAGAAAGGCAGGTCCCGGACATATGCAGAAGCACATCATACGCTGAGCCTGTTCGCTGTTTATTTTTTTCCGGTGATATAATATCGAAGTGCATTTTGCCCCGACAGGAAATCCCCCGACAAGTCCCAGTATGACAGCGGATGCCGCACAGTCGGGAAGTCCGAGCAATCTTGTCAATGGTCTTGCCGCAAAGCCGATAAATTCATCTGCGCCCGATCTTATCATAAAGGATGAAAGCACCATATACGGGAAAAGCGAAGGTACAATTATCCGCACCGAATAATCCATTCCTTTTTTTATCCCGTCAGCGCAAAGTACGGGAAAGCACAGGAGTACCATAAGCATTATCAGAACCAAAGCAAACACGCCTGTCCTATGCGGCAATTTCATCAAATCCTATCCCTCCGTTCTCCATTACAGATATATTCGCTTTATGACAGAATAATACCTGTTTTTACATCAGGAATAATATGATCCGTTTATTCATAAATTTGAACGGGGTGATGGAATGAAAAAACATCATAGCCGTGAAAGTCAACCCTTTGGCGAAATGTTCACCGGCATAAGACTTACCATACACGGCAACAAAGAAGCTGAACTGGAAGGAAGCAGAGGTATCCTTGAATATTGCAGTGATTCCGTAAAGGTCAATGCAGGCAGATGCATAATCGCCTTCAAGGGTCGTGGACTTCACCTTAAATGCATGAACGAATCCGATCTTATCATCGAGGGATTCATTATAAGCATAGAATACATTAATTGAGGATGTGGTCATTTTGATTGCGGTATTGTTATTCAGATGGATATACGGTTACTTCGACTTCACGGTAAACGGCACTTTCCCCGAACGTTTCCTTAACCTCGCTTCAAGAAAAGGCGTCCGTCTCTGGCGCACATCCGGCAGCAAGGAAAGTCTGAGCGCAAGCGCAGCTGTTTCCGATATGCAGCTTTTATCCGGGCTTGCAAAAAAAGCAGGCTGTACATTTACGGTAAATAAAAAGCATGGTCTGCCTGAATTTTGCAGCAGATACAAATACCGCTGCGGACTTCTTATCGGCGCTGTTATCGGTTCGGTGATCTGCGTTTATATGTCTGGCTTTATTTGGAACATAAAGATAAACGTCCCCGATGAGCTTAACGAATATGAAATACGCCGCGAACTTGCACAGACGGGATTATACGAGGGCGTTGCATACAATTACAATGACATAAGCGCTGCTGAAAGACATATAAAAATGCTTGATGACAGAATAAGCTGGATAAGCATAAATGTTTTCGGGACAAACGCAGAAGTTGAGATAAGCTTCAAAAGAGATAATAAAGACAAGTATGCAGAAAAAACGATGATCAGCAATATGATATCAAAGGCTGACGGAACAGTGACAAAGATCGAATCCGGCAGCGGAAAGCCCGCAGTAAAGATAGGTGCAGGCGTAAGAAAGGGACAGCTGCTCATCAGCGGTATTGTTCCGTACAGTAACGGTACAAATGCATTTACGGACAGTCAGGGAAAGGTCTTTGCAAAAACTCTTAAAAAGGTCACTCTGACACTTCCGAAAAAAACGGAAAAGACCCTGACCGATACGGACAAGGTCTGTATAAAATCAGATATGAAATTTGCGGGACTATGCATACCGCTGACATTCTGCGGCTCACCGCTTACGGAGAATTATAAAACGGTCACGGAAAAAAGGCTTACACTACTCGGGAACGATCTGCCGATAACGATAAAATATGAAAAGATACAGCCGTATTCAAAGGTACCTGAAAATATAAGACCGAATGAAGCAAGAAAGGAGCTTGAACGGAAATACAGAATTTACAGAACATTTCTCATATCCGGAGAGGATATCACAGTGATAAAGGAGAAGTTAAGTTTTTCTGAAAACAGGGACGGATACGCACTTACGGTAGTGATAACGACAGAGGAAAACATCTGTGAGAATAAGGTCGTAAAAGTCAGAGAGAGCTGATGTCAAAGTCCGGAATATAGCTTTTCCTCGCAGCGTCAAGCTCCTGTGCAAAGCCGTCAAG
>DEHG01000134.1:4983-5683 GCA_002351795.1 Ruminococcaceae bacterium UBA2806
GTATTTGACGGCAGTATCAGATGGCGGACTATCGTTCCCCGCTTCATCATGCCGTCATCATCAAAAACAGGTCTGCCCGTCTGCCTTACCATTTCTTCTATCGCCGCTGACGCATATTCAAAATAATCCGCTGCCCCCGAATACTTTCCTGATCTCTCAGGGGAAACATATTTCAGATCGGGAAGGTAAATATCTACAATGCCTTCAAGCCGTCTGAGCGTTTCAGCCTTTTCATAACCGCCCGTATTGTACACAACGGGGATTGACGGTCTGTACAGCTCAAACGCTTCTATGATACTGTCAATATACGGTGTAGGGCTGACAAGGTTTATATTATGCACACCCATATCTTCAAGCCGTCTGAAATGGTCTGCAAGCTCCCCGACTGTGATTGTTTTCCCGCTTCCCTGGGCGCTTATCCTGTAATTCTGGCAGAATACGCAGGAAAGCACACAGCCGGCAAAAAATATCGTTCCCGACCCGTTTTTCCCGCTGATACAGGGTTCTTCCCACATATGAGGAGCTGCACGGCTTATTTTCGGCAGCACACCCATTTTACAATAACCGGTGCCATATTCTGCAAATCTCTTTGCGCCGCAGCTTCTCGGACACAATGTACATTTCTCAATAAAGTCATGCATATTTATACACCTGATATCAATAATTGTTCATAAAGTGTGTAGGTCGTGTAGGTCATATC
>DEHG01000079.1:0-310 GCA_002351795.1 Ruminococcaceae bacterium UBA2806
TTGACGAACCTGTATTTGTTGCCGAAAACCGTGAATTCCGCAGTGTATCAGGTACAGCCGGCGGAAAAAGAGTTATAGTTACTTCAACAGGAATAGGCGGCCCGTCTGCTGCAATTGCGCTTGAGGAACTGTATATTTCAGGAGTAAGAACGATCATCAGGATAGGAACCTGCGGGGCTATGCAGCAGTATATCATTCCGGGAGATGTGATTATCCCGACAGCGGCAGTCCGTATGGAGGGAACGTCAAAGGAATATGCGCCGATAGAGTTTCCCGCAGCTGCAAATTTTGAAGTTCTTACAGCATTGGT
>DEHG01000079.1:367-13126 GCA_002351795.1 Ruminococcaceae bacterium UBA2806
TGCGCTGCAAAAAAATGCGCTGTCAGATATCATACAGGTGTTGTTCAGAGTAAGGACTCGTTTTATGGTCAGCATTCGCCCGATACAATGCCTGTTTCCGATATGCTGAAAAGTAAATGGGAGTCATGGAAGCGCCTCGGTGTGCTTGCGTCTGAAATGGAAACTGCGGCTTTGTTTACAGTCGCTCATACAAGGGGTATAAGGGCAGGCTGTATCCTCCATGCATTGTGGAATCAGGAAAGACGGGCTGCGGGTATTAACGACCCTGAAAGCTTTGACCTCGATATTACTATCAGAATAGCTGTAGAAGCTTTAAAGGCATTATAGGCGAAAAAATAGGGTGTAATATAAATGAATGAAAAGAAAAGGATACTTGCCGTCGTCGGCCCGACTGCATCGGGTAAGACGGCGCTTTCCGTGGAGCTTGCACTGAAATATAACGGCGAAGTCATTTCTGCGGATTCAATGCAGATATATAAGGGAATGTCGATAGCTACCGCAAAGCCGGACAGTGAGGAAATGAAGGGCGTGCCTCATCACCTTATGGATTTCCTTGACCCGAAGGAAAGCTTTTCGGTATCGGATTATACAGTTCTTGCAAATAAGGCGGCTGAGGATATTATCTCAAGAGGCAGACTGCCTGTTCTTTGCGGAGGTACAGGTCTTTATGTGCGCTCGTTCCTTGAAAATATACAGTTTACAGAGGAAAAAAGTGATCCTCAGCTTCGCAGGGAGCTGAATGAAAGGTATGTGAATGAGGGCGGGGAAAGACTCATTGAGGAACTGAAAGGGTTTGACCCCGAAACAGCGTCAAGACTTCTGCCGTCACAGTCAAAAAGAATAATCCGTGCAATTGAAATATACCGCCTTTCGGGAATAACAATGTCGGAAGCGATAAGACGTTCAAGGGCGGTTCCGTCACCGTTCGACCCGCTTGTCCTGGGCATTACCTTTGCGGACAGACAAAAGCTTTATGACAGAATAGATATGCGTGTTGATAAAATGCTTGAACAGGGACTGATCGGGGAAACAAAACGTTTTTATGAAAGCGATATCGGTTCGACAGCCTGTGCGGCTATCGGATATAAGGAGCTTAAACCATACCTTTACGGCGAAAAAACTCTTGATGAAGCGGCAGACCATCTGAAACAGGAAACAAGACGATATGCCAAAAGACAGCTTACCTGGTTCAGGAAGGACGCATATGTAAACTGGATAGAAGCGGACAGAACAGACAGCGTATTGGACGAAGCTGTAAGAATTATTTCGGAAAAGTGGAAAATATGAAGCATTTTTCAATGTCATAATATGTAAATAAAGGAAAAATTCCCTTATCCTGTTTACAAAGGGATAAAAACGTGATAAAATATATGGTATTATTAAAAGCGGGGGAATAAAATGGAAAAAGACACTATGGCAGCTATAAAAAAAGTTGCTTTGGCTATAGTCACCCTCCTTATCATAGCATATGTCATTTCCGTAGCGCTGAAAGCAAATTTCACACAGATAAAAACAGAAGCTGCTACACTTATGACTGTTTCGGATTCTATTCCTACAACGGGATATTTTATCCGTGATGAAAGCCTGATAACATATAACGGTGACGGAGTTATTTCATATACTCTTGATGACGGTGATAAAATATCGGTAGGAGAACCTGTTGCAAGCGTGTATAAAAACTCGGAGGAAGCCAACGATAAAAGAATGATTGAAAAGCTTGAGCAGCAGATAGCAGATCTGCAGCAGCTTGAGGATACCGATGAAACAGTAATGCAGGCGCCCGATGTTATAGATAAGAATATCAGCGCAAATCTTTCAAAGGCAAGGATAAGCACATCAGAAAAGAATTTTACGGATGCGGATAAAAATGTAAATACAGCTCTTTACGGCATAAATCAGAGACAGATAGTTACTCATAAGGCAGGCAGCTTTTCTGATAAGATAAGCCAGCTTCAGACTAAGGTAAATGAGCTGAAAAAGAAATATTCAAAAGCGACTGCTGAAAAAACAGTTCCGTCGCCAAAGACGGGGTATTTTTCAAGCATAGTTGACGGATATGAGAACTATTATACGACAAAGGATCTTGAAAAGATAGAGGTCGGAGATCTTGATGAATTGAAGCTTGTCAAAAAGCAGATCCCCGATAATGTAGTAGGTAAAACGATAGAAGGAGTTTACTGGTATATTGCCTGTGAGGTCAGTGCAGATGAAGCAATAAAGATAAAGGAATCCGATCAGCTCAGCGTTGATATCCCGCTTGCAAATTACAGCAATCTGTCAGTCGAACTTCATGAAATAAGACAGAAAACAAAGACGTCAAATGCTGTTGTTATCCTGAAAGGCAGCTATATGAACAAGGAAATGATAAATCTCCGCAAGGAGGATATTTCCATTGTAAAAAATACATATGAGGGTCTTTATGTATCCAGGAATGCCGTGCATGAACAAAAGGTGACAGAGGAAGTTACCGATCAGAACGGCTTTACAAAAACGGAAACAAAAACAGTCAAGGGCGTATATATCATGATAGGCAACGAGCTTGTTTTCAAGCAGATAGTACCTGTTTATTCGGGAGAGGGATATGTTATCTGTAAGCTTAACCCGAAGGAAAAGGATCTTGTCACTCTTGATATCGGAGTACTAAAGGCAAATGATGATGTAGTTGTAGAAGGAGCTAATCTGTATGACGGAAAGATTATCGACAGGACAACACAGACTTGATGATGTCCGTGCGAATTATGAAACTATAGTTGAGAATATTGCAAAGGCAGCCCAGCGCTCAGGCAGAAAACCGGAGGATATTACCTTTCTTGCGGCAACAAAGACAGTAGAGCCGGAGATCATCAATTATGCGATATCCCTCGGACTGAAAAAGATAGGTGAAAACAGGGTACAGGAGCTTTTGTCCAAATATGACGAATATGATCTCAAAAATGCCGATCTTCAGTTTATAGGTCATCTTCAGAAAAATAAGGTAAGACAGATAATTGGCAAGGTGTCAATGATACAGTCCGTTGACAGCGTAAAGCTTGCGGAGGAAATATCAAAGCAGTCTGTCAAAAATGACCTTGTTACTGATATTCTTGTTGAAGTGAATATCGGCAGAGAAGAAAATAAATCTGGTATCATGGAAGAACAGGCAGATGAAATACTGGCAGAAATTGCAGAATTTGACGGTCTGAGGGTCAGAGGACTGATGTCAGTGCCTCCGATTTGTGACTCTAAACAAGATATTTTGAAATATTTCGATAAAATGTACAGAATGTTTATTGACATTTCAGGTAAAAAAATGGATAATATAAGTATGGACTTTTTATCTATGGGAATGTCCGACGATTACAGCGAGGCTATTCTGTCCGGCGCAAATATGATAAGAGTGGGATCTGCACTTTTCGGCGCCAGAGTATACAGATAAAACAGGAGGAAAAAAAAATGGCTAATATTATGGGAAAGTTCAAGAACATGTTGAAAACACCGGAGGAAGAAGTAGCTTACGATGATGATTATTATGATGATACAGAAGCTATGGATGCAGATGATGTGGAGGATGAGGAAGAAATGGATTATGATGAGCCTGAGGAGCAGACAGATAATCAGAATGCATCTGCCGGCAGCAATAATGTTATAAGCATACACAATTCTTCGGCAATTCAGTTCGTTCTTTTCAAACCGGAGTCATTTGATCCGTCTGTAAAGGAAATGGCAAATGAGCTTATGAAAAGGAACACTGTCATTCTTAATGTTGAAGATACCAACAAGGATGTATCAAGAAGAATAATCGATTTCCTTGGCGGCGTTGCTTATGCAAATAACGGCAATGTCAAGAAGGTCGCAGAGGATACATTTATTATCATGCCCAGCAATGTAACGCTTTCCGGTCAGGACGCTATGGACGAGGTCGGCAGCGACAATGTTTATTTCTGATCAATAAATATTCGGGGTAGGGGACAGGACTTGTAAGGAGCGCTGCCCGGATCAATATTGATTGAAATGTCTTTCAGGGAAACGCTGTTATATCACTATGCAGCATACGGCTTTCTGCTGTGTCTGCTCAGAGTTTCCTTTTATAGCTTATTCGGTGTTTCCTTTAATAATATAAATAATAATGGGGAAGAAATGCTATGATTACATTGGAAGAAATAGAAAACATAAGTTTTCGTAAAGCAGGATTCAGCGGATATAAAACAGAAGATGTTGATGATTTCGTTGATGACGTTGTTGAAAAGGTAAAGGATCTTGAAACGGAGATCGAAAAGCTTGAAATAAAGCTCAAAAATCAGGACGCTGAGATGAAAAAGCTCAAGGAAAAGGAAGACAGTGTACAGGAGGCTTTGATAAGCGCCCAGCTTTCCGCAAAGCAGACAAAAACTGATGCCGAGGAAAAATCAAAAGCCATAGTAGAAGAGGCTGAGCAAAAGGCAAAGAAAATCCTTTCCGAGGCTCAGGAAAAGGCGGATCAGCTCAATACTGACACTGACGCAAAGATCGCAGAGCTTATGAACCAGGCTTTGAAGGAATCATCCGATAAGATCGACGAAAATAACAGAATAATTGAAGAACAGAAAAAGAATATTATTAAGCTGATGGGCGAGGCTGCAAAGTTCCGCAATTCACTTCTTCAGGCATATAAAGAGCATCTCAGTATGATAAATTCCATGCAGAAATCAGATGATATAAAGAAGAATCAGCAGGAGCTTGACGAAGCCTATCCTACATATGACTGCAACAGACCGCAGGAAGTTCCTCAAAAGGCGGCGGCTGATGCAAGTACGGAAAAAGCTGATAAGTCTGAGAAATCAGATGAGGATGTAAAGGAATATACCCCTGCATCAAAAAAATAATATCATATACTATGTCCGACACTTATGTGTCGGATTTTAGGTTATACAAAGAATGAAAGAGGAGAGAAAGTAATGCCGCAGGATTATAATAAGACACTTAATCTGCCGAAAACAGATTTCCCGATGAGAGCAGGACTTCCGAAATCGGAGCCTGTAACACTCAAGCGCTGGCAGGATAACGACACATATAATAAGCTTATGGAGCTTAATGAGGGAAAGCCGCTTTATGTGCTTCATGACGGCCCTCCCTATGCAAACGGCGATATACACCTTGGTCATGCGCTGAATAAGACTTTGAAGGATATCATAGTAAGATATAAGAATATGACAGGCTTCAAGTCTCCGTATGTACCCGGCTGGGACACTCACGGACTTCCGACAGAGCTTAAAGCACGAGCTAAGGCAGGCGTGAGCAGCAGCGATGCTATCTCAAATGTAGAGCTTCGCAAGATATGCCGTGAGTTTGCCACAACCTATATCAACGGTCAGCGTGAGCAGTTCAAGCGTCTTGGCGGCATTGCAGAATGGGATAATCCGTATATAACACTTACACATGATTTTGAAGAAAAGCAGATAGAGATCTTTGCGGAAATGGCAAGCAAGGGATATATTTACAGGGGTCTTAAACCCGTATACTGGTGTCCCGATTGTGAAACGGCTCTTGCTGAGGCAGAGATAGAATATGCAGAGGATCCCTGCCATTCAATATATGTAAAATTCAGAGTAACGGATGATCTTGGCAAGCTCAGCGCAATGGGCGCAGACGTCAGGAATACATATTTCGTTATCTGGACAACAACAACATGGACACTTCCGGCGAACCTTGCTATCTGCGTTGGTCCGAGATATAATTACAGTCTTATCAAATGTGAAGGCGAATTCTATGTTATGGCAGAGGAGCTTTATGCTGCCGCTATGGAAGCTGCCGGCAAGGAAAACTATGAGGTCATCGGCACAATAAAGGGCAGCGAGCTTGAATATATGAAAACAGCCCACCCCTTCCTTGACAGGACTTCACTTGTAATAGTCGGCGATCATGTAACACTTGAAAGCGGTACAGGCTGCGTTCATACAGCGCCCGGTCACGGTGTAGACGACTATAACGTGTGCAGGAATTATCCTGAGATACCGATGGTAGTGCCTGTTGACGCAAAGGGATATCTTACAGAGGAGGCCGGACAGTTTGCCGGTCTGAAAACAGAGGACGCAAATAAGCCGATAGCTGAATACCTTGAACAGACAGGCGCACTTTTTGCACTTAAAAAGATAATCCACCAGTATCCTCACTGCTGGAGATGCAAGAACCCTGTTCTTTTCAGAGCAACAAAACAGTGGTTCTGTTCCGTTGATGATATCAAGGATGCGGCGATCGAAGAGATAAAGAAGATACAGTGGATACCTGCATGGGGCGAGGACAGGATCACATCAATGGTTCGTGAGCGCAAGGACTGGTGTATTTCAAGACAGAGAAAATGGGGCGTTCCTATTCCGATATTCTTCTGCAAGGACTGCGGCGAGCCTGTAATGGAAAAGGATGCAATGCTTCATGTTGCAAAGCTTTTCGGTGAATACGGCTCCGATATCTGGTATGAAAAGGAAGCAGACGAGCTTATCCCCGAAGGTCTTACCTGCAAGAAATGCGGATGCAAGACCTTTGATAAGGAAAAGGATATCATGGATGTATGGTTCGATTCGGGCGTTTCCCATATCGCAACCTGTGAAGCACGTCCATATCTTAAATGGCCTGCCGATCTTTATCTTGAGGGCGCAGATCAGTACAGAGGATGGTTCCAGTCATCACTTCTTACCTCCGTTGCATCAAGGGGCAGAGCGCCTTATAAGGCAGTTGTAACTCACGGCTGGGTCGTTGACGGTCAGGGAAGAAAGATGTCAAAGTCTCTCGGAAACGGCATTGAACCCGCTGAGGTAATAGCTCAGTATGGCGCAGATATCCTCAGACTCTGGGTATCCTCGACCGATTATCAGGCTGACGTCAGAATTTCAAAGGAAATACTTGCCCAGCTCAGCGAGGCATACAGAAAGATCAGAAATACTGCAAGATATATTTTAGGCAATCTCAGCGACTTTGATCCGGATAATGATATGGTTTCCGAGGATAAGCTTCTGCCGATAGACAAGTGGGCTTTGATGAAGCTTGACGAGCTTAACGATAAGGTAAGAAAAGCATATGACAGCTTTGATTTCCATATCGTATATCAGGCACTTCATAATTTCTGTGTTGTCGATATGAGTAACTTCTACTTTGATGTTCTCAAGGACAGACTTTATACAGAAAAGAAAGACGGCGAATTAAGAAGAGCCGCCCAGACAACGATCTATAAGATACTTGACGCAATGGCAAGACTTGTATCCCCGATACTTGTATATACATCCGATGAGATATGGCAGTATATGCCGCATGATAAGTCTGCAAATGCAGAGAATGTTCTCTTTAACGATATGCCCGAAAAGACAGGTATCGTTCTTGACGAGAGCTTTATTTCCATGTGGGATCGTATCCATGAGACAAGAGATGTTGTAAAGAAGGCTATTGAGGTCGAGGTCAAGAGCAAGAATATCCGTTCATCGCTTGAAGCAAAGGTTACGCTCAAATGCAGCGGCGAACAGTATGATTTCCTCAGATCAGCCGAAAGCGAGCTTGCGGCAGCATTTATCGTATCCGCAGTTGAGATAGTAAATGAAGATGTAAGCGGGCTTGATGTTGAGGTAACTCATGCTGAGGGCAATAAGTGTGAGCGCTGCTGGGTATTCAGTGATACCGTTGGTCAGGATGAAGAACATCCGACACTCTGCAAACGCTGTGCAGGGGTTATCAGAACAATGGAGAATTTGTTATAATTTGAATGCATAATTCATAATGCACGATGCGAAATGCATGATGATGGGTGCAGCGATGCTTAACGGGCGGTGTATCTGCGGATGCACCGCCTTTTTGAAAGGATAGTGGAGCATGACAATAATAATAGCTGCAGTCATATCGGCTCTGATCGTCGGTATAGACCAGCTTATAAAGTATTTTGTATATGAAAACCTTCATCCTGATGGAAATGTGACTGTAATTGATAATCTGTTTTCCCTTGTCTATTCAGAAAACAGGGGGGCGGCATTCGGAATGTTTCAGGATGGAACTATCGTTTTTTCGGTGATAACTATTTTGCTTATCGGCATTTTTTTATATCTTATCATTTCAAAAAAATTTACCGGCAAGCTGTTTACGGCAGCGGTGACACTTATTGTCGGGGGCGGTATCGGCAATCTTATCGACAGATTATTCAGAGGCTTTGTAATAGATTATCTGTCCTTGTCGTTTTTTCCGCCGATCTGCAATTTTGCCGATTACTGTATAACGATAGGCGCATTCCTTTTTATTCTTTGTATACTGTTTTCACCTGAGGTCAGAGCAATAAAAAAAGCTGACGATATGCAAGAGGAAGAAAAAAATGACAAAGCTTGAATTTACGGCGGATCAGACAGATTCGGGAAAAAGGATAGACAGTTTTCTTGCTGATAATACGGAGGAAATGACAAGGAGCGCAGTGCAGAAGCTTATTGAAGAAGGCAGTGTAGAGGTAAACGGAAAAGTGCCGGCAAAGAATTACAAGCTCAGAAGCGGAGATCATATCTGCCTGAGCATACCCGAGCCTAAGCTGCCCGAAGCAAAGCCCGAAAATATCCCGCTTGATATTGTGTTTGAGGATGATGATCTGTTAGTTGTGAATAAGCCCAAGGGCATGGTCGTCCACCCTGCGCCGGGAAATTATGATGGAACGCTTGTGAATGCACTGCTTTATCATTGCGGAGACAGTCTTTCGGGAATAAACGGCGTACTGCGTCCGGGTATAATCCACAGGATAGACAAGGATACCAGCGGGCTTCTTATTGTGGCAAAGAATGACTTTTCCCACAAACTGCTTGCAGAGCAGATAAAGGAGCACAGCTTTACAAGAAAGTACAGGGCTGTCGTTTACGGGAATCTGAAAGAGGATGAAGCAACGATTAATGCGCCGATAGGCAGACATCCGGTTGACAGAAAAAAAATGACCGTCACTCAGAAAAACTCAAGAGAGGCGGTCACGCATTATAAGGTTTTAAAAAGGTATGCAGGCTTTACCTATGTGGAGCTTAAACTTGAAACAGGGCGCACACATCAGATAAGGGTGCATATGTCAAGCATTGGACATCCTGTTGCGGGAGATCCCGTTTACGGACCGAAAAAGGTGATAACATCACTCGGCGGTCAGTGTCTCCATGCTTATTACATCGAATTTGTTCATCCGAGAACAGGTCAGACGCTGAGTTTTTCAAGCGGTCTGCCGGATTACTTTACAAAGTTTCTCGGCACACTTACAGACTGATGCTGAAAAACTAAGCTATCTCTATCGACCTCAGCATATTTTCATATTTGTTGCTGTCGGAATAATGATAATTCAATATAACTTCCGTATAACCGTTGTTTTCTACACGAGCTTTCATGTAGGAGACAACGGTATTATTGTTCATATCAGTGCTTTCCGTTTTGAGAAATACGATATCCGGTTCAACGACCTCAAGCGTAGCCGTTCCGTAATATGCGGACAGATATTTCAGAAAATCATCCATTGTAAGGAAATCGCTTGAAACATATTCTATCTGCAATGTAGCGTCTCCGTCCTCAGTCGAAAGATAGACCCCGTTTTCCGGGTCAAATATCATTGACCTGTTTTCAACTGAAAAAATATTCGGAAAGGTGATCGAATACGGATGAAGCTCTGATCTGCTTTTGTATCTCAGATGCTGGGAATCAACTTCTTCAACGCTTTCGGGGTATATTACTGTATTAGTCTGAGAGCTGTACCTATCGTCAATGAATTCCTGGATAGGCGTACTCAGTTCATCTGTTTTATCAGCTGAAATATCCTTTTCCTGCGAGCATCCTGCGGAAAGTATGATCGCAGAGATACAAAATAATATGCAAATTGATCTTTTCATAAATAAGACCTCCGGAATTATCCGTGACGTTTAGCAGCCTTTTTTGAAGGCTTTTTATTGTTTGATTTTTTATCCTTTAACCTGTGACGGGAATCATTTTCTGTTTTTTTCCTGGAACGGTGATCTTTTCTCTGCTGATTATTCCGTCTCTGAGGTTCTTCATAAAGGGACGCCTTTACAGGTCTGCCGCAAACCTTTGCGCCGTACATCATGTCAAGTACTTCATCGACAGATACCGATGGTACAGAAACAACAGAATGATCGTCATATATTTCGATTTTACCGATATCACTGCCGTGAAGAAGACTGCGCTCGGTTATTGACGCAACAATATGGTTTGGTGCTACCCTGCTTGCCCGTCCTATATTGAGCATTATTTTTGAATAATCCGTATTTCCGTTCTTGCCGTACTGTTTGCGTTCGGCTTTAATGTCATTTATTTTTATCTCTTTTTCAGAAAAATTCATTTGAAGGGCTGCCGCTGCAATATCAAACAGGGAATATCCTTCTGACAGCAGCATATTGACCATATTCCTGTACCTGTCATGGATACCGCCGCCGAGAGCTTCTTCAACGGAAGAAATATTGTTTTCTGAAATGCGGTAATTTATATCATCGCCTGTAGGAATATCTATCTGTTCTATCTTTGATCTCAGACGGTGAACGATGTCAAGCAGCTCCAGTACCTGACGTCTGCCGCTGCATATAGTGATAGAATTGCCCTCCTTGCCGACACGTCCTGTTCTTCCTATGCGGTGGACATAGTATTCATTGTTCTGCGGTATATCGTAATTGAATACGAATTCAACATCGTTTACATCAATGCCTCTTGCGGCAACATCTGTTGCAACAAGAATTGAAGTTGCGCCGTATCTGAATTTTTCCATTACAGTATTTCTCTGAGACTGCTTGAGATCTCCGTGAAGCGCCTCGGCATTGAATCCCTCACGGCTGAGTGCAACTGCGACATCCTCAGCCATTTTTTTGGTATTGCAGAATACAATGGACAGCGACGGGTCAAAATAATAAAGCAGTAGCTTGAGCGCATCCATTTTTCGTCCCATAGGTACATCAACATAGGTCTGTCTTATATTGTCAAGTGTTATTTTTTTGCTGTTGGTTTCAATTACAACGGGATCTTTCTGGAACTCATCGGTAATTGACATGATAGCCGGGGGCATTGTTGCGGAAAACAGGACAGTCTGTCTGTCCTGAGGAGTTTCACGCAGAATGGTTTCCATATCCTCCTTAAAGCCCATGCTGAGCATTTCATCAGCTTCATCAAGGACTGCAAGACGAACATGATCAAGCTTCAGAGTGCGTCGTCTCATGTGATCCATTATCCTGCCGGGAGTACCTATGACGATATTGGCACGTTTAAGTCGTGTTATCTGCTTATCCATTGGGGCGCCGCCGTATACCTCAACGGGGCGTATGCTTTCGCAGTATTTTGTAAGCTTTCTTATTTCCGAGCAGCACTGTATAGCAAGCTCTCTTGTCGGGAGCATAATGATCGCAATTACATTCTGCTTGTTTTCGGATGCCCGTATCATTTCAATAGCAGGTATTGCGAATGCCATAGTCTTTCCCGTACCTGTCTGTGAGCGTCCGATAATATCCCTGCCTTCTCTCATTGCGGGGATAGCTTTTGCCTGTATCGGGGTAGGCGTGACAAAACCCATATCGTTTATAGCTTTCATGATGTTTTCAGACAGACCAAGTTCTTCAAAGGTCGTATCTGTATTATAGATTTCCTTATTTTCCATTTTTTTCTTTTTCCTTTTGGTAAATTGAAAGTAAAAGCAGCAGATGATCTCAGGCACAATTCCGATAGATGGATCTGCTGTAGTGCATCTTTAAAACTTGTTTTTCATAGATCTGAGTACGGGGTAAATACCCATTTTTTATTATATCTGCATGTAAAAGTTTCATAGGCTGCCTGTGTTTACTATCATATATTTTAACAGAATAACAACCGTATGTCAACCGAGACGATTTTAATAAATGAAGCTTTACAAATATCAGATTATATGTTAGTATTTATATACAGGGAGATGGTTCCGTTGTCAGAAATATCTACAGATTTTGCTATGAACCTGTCAGCGTCCGAGGCAAGGGCAAGGCTTGACGCAGCAGCAAAAAAGCTTTTGAAGCATCGTATTATTCTTGCAGAGATATTAAAAAACTGCGTCGAAGAATTTGCCGGATATGACAGAGATTATATTGTTGAGAATTGTTTTGCAGGTGAAGTACATACGAATGAAATTTCTTTAGATCAGGATATGCCTGATGCCGATTCAAGTATTATCGGTTCGGATACAGAGGATAATTCCGAAAGCGAGGGTCTGATCAGATATGATATTGTATTCGATGCGGTTATTCCCGACAGTAAGAAAATAGTAAGGCTTGTGATAAATTTAGAGGTTCAGGTCAGTACAAATCTTTCTTATTCCGTTGTTACAAGAGCAGTCTATTATCTGGCTCGTCTGATATCACGGCAGAAGGGAACAGTTTTCAGCCATTCTGATTATGAAAAGATACAGAAGGTTTATTCGATATGGATATGCCCTGATCCGAAACGCAGGAATATGAATTCCATAGCAGAATACGGATTTGTACAGCAAAAGGTTTTTGGAAATGTAGAAGAACCGGTCAATAATTACGATAAGATGAAAGCAATAATTATTTCTTTGAATAATGATGGTACGGATAACGGGAATGATATTATCAGGCTTTTGAGTACATTGCTTTCAACAACTGAAACGGCAACGAACAAAAAGCGCATACTTGAAAAAGAGTTTAATATACCTATGACAAGAGAATTAAACGAGGAGGTTCTTGAAATGAGTAACTTTGGTATGGCAGTTGAAATGGCGGCAACAGAAAGAGGCATGGAAAGAGGCATAGAAAAAGGCATGGAAAAAGGCAT
>DEHG01000079.1:13193-22250 GCA_002351795.1 Ruminococcaceae bacterium UBA2806
GGCATGGAAAAAGGCATGGAAAAGGGTATATTGACGAGCATAAAAAACCTTATGGAAACTATGAAATGGTCCGCCCGACAGGCTATGAAGGCATTGCAGATACCTGAGAGTGAACAGCCTCATTATGAATCCATGCTGTGATTTTTATATAACAAATGAATCGGGCTTTAAGCAAAACAGATATCCCTTCCGTTTCTGAAGCGGAGGGGATTTTTTTCAGAATGTGTTATAAATGGTATAATACCACAATTTGTATTGCTTGACATAAGGCGGTACACAATATATAGTTATTGTTAAAATAATAACAATGTAAAAATGCACATAACAATAAATAAGGTGATCCTATTATTGTTTAAAATAAACGATTATACAGGAGGTATTCCTTTTATGGTTGACAAAAGTCAAAAAGAGTTCTATATTAAAACTATAAGGGAACGATGAGTTCCGAAGGGCTGAAAAACGTCATATGAAAAACTGTATTTTTGCAGTCTGCGGAGTGATCGGAATGTAAGCCTGTGAGCGCAGATGACCCTGTGTGCATAAGCTTATCAGGGAAATATGAAATTTACTGCGGCGGCTTGCCGCTGAGAGGGGATTCTTGATGGATAAGAGAAATATTGAAGCCTGGGAAGGCTTTGAAGGACGAATCTGGAAAGAAGAAATAAATACAAGAGATTTTATTCAGAAGAATTATCATCCCTATGACGGAGATGAATCATTCCTCGAAGGTCCTACCGATGCTACGAGTAAACTCTGGAGTCGTGTTCAGGAGCTGCAAAAGGAAGAAAGAGCAAAGGGCGGCGTCCTTGATATGGAAACAAAGGTCGTATCAGGTCTTACCGCATACGGCGCAGGCTACATTGACGAGGAAAACAAGGAGCTTGAAAAGGTAGTAGGTATTCAGACTGATAAGCCCCTTAAAAGAGCGTTCATGCCGTACGGAGGAATAAAAATGGCGGAGCAGGCTTGCCAGACCTACGGTTATGAGCCTGACGCTGAGATACACAGGATCTTCAATGAATATGTTACGACCCATAATCAGGCCGTGTTTGATGCATACACTCCCGAAATGAAGGCTGTGCGTCATAATAAGATCATAACAGGTCTTCCCGATACCTACGGCAGAGGCCGTATTGTAGGAGATTACCGCCGTGTTGCGCTTTATGGCATAGATTATCTTATAGAGCAGAAGAAAAAGGATCTTGCACATTGCGGCGACGGTACAATGACCGAGGAAACAGTAAGACTCAGAGAAGAGGTCGCAAAACAGATAAGAGCCCTCGGCGGAATGAAAAAGATGGCTGAGATATACGGCTATGATATCTCAAAGCCTGCAAGAAATGCAAAAGAGGCTGTACAGTGGCTGTATTTTGGCTACCTTGCCGCTATCAAAACACAGAACGGCGCAGCAATGTCTGTCGGACGTGTATCTACATTCCTTGATATATATATACAGAGAGATATAAACAGGGGTATTCTTACCGAGAAGGAAGCTCAGGAGCTTATCGACCATCTTGTAATGAAATTCAGGATAGTCAAGTTCGCAAGGATACCTTCATATAACCAGCTTTTCTCAGGCGATCCCGTATGGGCTACGCTTGAGGTCGCAGGCATAGGCGTTGACGGACGTTCAATGGTTACAAAGACAGATTTCCGTTTCCTCCATACTCTTGAAAATATGGGGCCGTCACCGGAGCCTAATCTTACAGTTCTTTATTCTTCCGCTTTGCCGGAAAATTTCAAGAAATATGCGTCAAAGGTATCAATAAATACCAGCTCGGTTCAGTATGAAAATGACGATGTAATGAAACCTGTATGGGGCGATGATTATTCCATCTGCTGCTGTGTTTCGGCTACACAGACAGGCAAGGAGATGCAGTTCTTCGGCGCAAGGGCAAATCTTGCCAAATGTCTGCTTTATGCGATAAACGGCGGTATAGACGCAAAAACAAGGGAGCAGGTAGGTCCGATGCTCAGACCTATAACCTCGGAATATCTTGATTATGAAGAGGTTATACAGAGATATGATATCATGATGGACTGGCTTGCAGGGGTTTATGTCAACGGTCTGAACCTTATCCATTATATGCATGATAAATACTATTATGAAGCGGCTGAAATGGCGCTTATTGATACGGATGTCCGCCGCACGTTTGCAACGGGTATCGCAGGCTTTTCACACGTTGTCGATTCACTCAGCGCAATAAAATATGCAAGAGTGAGAACAGTAAGGGATGACAGCGGCTTTGTTATCCAGTACCATACGGAAGGAGATTTCCCCCGTTACGGCAATGATGACGACAGGGCTGATGATATCGCAGTATGGCTTCTCAAAACCTTCCTTGAAAAGATAAAGAAACGCCGCACATACAGAAATTCCGAGCCAACAACATCTATCCTTACTATCACTTCAAATGTTGTGTACGGCAAGGCTACCTCCGATATGCCCGACGGCAGAGAAGCCGGCGCACCGCTTTCACCAGGTGCAAATCCGAGCTACGGTGCAGAGAAAAACGGTCTGCTTGCATCCCTTAATTCTGTAGCAAAGCTTCCTTATCATTGGGCACTTGACGGTATTTCAAATACACAGACGATAAATCCGGATGCTCTCGGTCACAGCGAGCAGGAGAGGATAGATAATCTTGTTCAGGTTATGGACGGATACTTCGATCAGGGAGCGCATCATCTGAATGTAAATGTATTCGGAACAGAAAAGCTTATTGACGCCATGAATCACCCGGAAAAGGAAGAATATGCTAACTTCACGATCCGTGTTTCGGGCTATGCTGTAAAGTTTATTGATCTGACAAAGGAACAGCAGATGGATGTAATATCCAGAACCTGTCATTCTTTCCTTTAATATTACAAATGATGCCAAAGTGGGAAACCGCAGGAGGGAGCCTGGCTCCGTCTTAATGGTTTCCCATTTCGTTGATGTTTTTCAGAGGATGCCTGTTATGAATGAAATAAACAAAGATATTATCGGTCATATCCATGCGCTTGAAAGCTTCGGACTTGTTGACGGTCCGGGAGTGCGCTTTGTTATATTTTTAAAGGGTTGTAAAATGCGCTGTAAATTCTGTCACAACCCTGATACATGGAACGGGAGCGGTGAGGAGTGGACGGCGGAAAAGCTTTTTGAACGTGTACGCAGATATAAAAGCTACTGGAAGAATAACGGCGGGATAACTGTCAGCGGCGGAGAACCGCTTTTGCAGATGGAATTTGTGACCGCCCTTTTCAGTCTCGCAAAAAAGGAAAATATCAATACTGCGCTTGATACGGCGGGTCAGCCTTTTTGTACAGATAAAAAATGGCTTGAAGGCTTTGAAAGGCTTGCCGCTGTTACCGATCTTTTTATACTTGATCTTAAAGAAATGGATAAGCAGGGGCATATATCACTTACTGGTGTTGATAATGCAAATATCCTTGAAATGGCTGAGTGGCTTTCATCTCACGGAAAAAGAATGTGGATACGTCATGTACTTGTTCCGGGAGTTACTGATGATGAGGGTGATCTTGTCAGGATGAGAGAGTTTATCGGAACGCTTGAAACTGTTGACAGGGTAGAAATACTTCCATATCATACGCTCGGAATGATAAAGTGGAAGGAGCTTGGGATAACCTATCCGCTTGAGGGCGTACCCGTTCCGACCGGAGAACAGATCAGCAAAGCAAAGTCTTTGCTTGGAATAGAATAGTTAAAAAGTAATAATTACCATATTTTTTATATTTTTCGTTGTAATATCTATTTTTAGTGCATTGACAAGTGTTACTAATAATGATATAATAGATCGGAAATATTGAGAATATTCAGAGGGAGTTGGAGATATGGAAGAAAAAGAAACCGTCCGGGAATCGGAAATTGATCTGCGGGCGATTTTGCTTTTGCTCAAGCGTAATCTTGCACTGATAATAGTTGTTACAGTTGTTTTTGGTGCAGCGTCATTTTTGTTTTCAAATTTTTTCCTGCCAAAGCAGTATGAGGCAAATGCAATGATCATTGTAAATAACCTTGCCGATGACCAGACGACTATAAACAGTACTGAGATCACCGCTGCAAAAGATCTTGCTGATGTATACACAATTATTATCAAGTCAAACGCAGTTCTTCAGGAGGTTATTGACAGAGAAAAGCTCAGTATGTCTTATGAAGAACTGAGAAATGCGGTAAACGTTACATCATCATCTACATCAGGTCAGGTTCTTACAGTTTCAATGAAAAGCACAGATCCTGAAATGGCAAAAAAGATCGTTACAAGTATAGTAGAGGTTGCTCCTCCTATTATCAAAAGCGATGTTGAAGCAGGATCTGTTGAACTTATTTCTGATCCTAAGGTCAGCAACAACGGCAAACCTGTAAGTCCTAATTCCACGAAAAATGCATTGCTCGGAGCTGCTATCGGTCTTGTGCTGACTCTGGTTCTGATATTTGTAAAGGAAATGACGAATAATACATTCAAGACAGAAGAAGATCTTACTGATTTGCTTAAATTACCGGTAATAGGTGTTATACCTGCCGTAGACACAAAGGAGTTTAATAAGAATGTCTAAACGTAATAAAAAACCTGTTGTAAAAAGCTTGTGCAGTATCGCAGATCCTAATGCTCCCTTCAACTATGTTGAAGCATATAAGATGCTTTGTACAAATATTGAATTTCTGAGTGCAACTCAGAAGTGCAAGAATATTATGATAACTTCAACTCTTGCAAATGAGGGAAAGACGAATATTGCCATAAACCTCGGACTTACATTGTCGGGATACAATAAGAGTGTTTGTCTTGTAGAATGTGACCTCAGAAAGCCTGCTATCCATAGATATATCAACACAAAGAGAAACTCTCTCGGTCTGACAAATGTTCTCAAGGGACAGAGTGACATAGCAAGTGTACTTCATAAGGTCAGCGGTACAAAAATGAGTATCCTGCTTGCAGGTTCAATACCGCCCAACCCTTCAGAGCTTCTTGCAAGCCCCAATATGAAGGCTCTCGTTGATGAGCTTGAAAGTAAGTTTGACTATGTAATCTATGATACACCGCCCGTTTTCCTTGTTACCGATGCGGTCGCACTCGGTAAATATATGGATGGCGCTGTATTTGTTGTCAAGCATAACTTTACAGATAAGAATGTTGTCATCCAGGCAAAGAAAAACCTTGAAGCCGGCGGCGTTAAGATCCTGGGTGCTATATACAGTTCCTATAATGCTAAACAGGCAAGCTCCTACTCCAAATATTCCAATTACTATTATTATGAGTACTATTCACATGATCCGGACGATAAGAGCGGTAAGCCGAAGAGCAGGAGATCAAGACATTCTTCTTCCGGTGTAAGTGTTGAAGAAGAGGATAACGATTGATATATAAAACATTAAAGGGTATCTTTGAATACTATATATTCAGAGCTGCCTGAATAAAGAGGGAAGCTGTAAAAGTATGGTGTTGTTTCCTGCCTTACGGGAGCTTCCGGATCACAGATTTCTTCACAAGATTAAATGGGGAAACCGAAAGAGAAAGGCTATGCCTGCTCTTATGGTTTCCCTTTTTTATATCCGTGGAAGAAGGAGAAAGCGTTTTATTCAGGAGGTATATATGTCTGTAATACTTGAAGTAAATGGGCTTACAAAGGAATACAAGGAACTGAGGGCAGTTGACGATCTTTCCTTTCAGCTCAGCGAGAACGAAATACTTGGGCTTCTCGGGCCTAATGGAAGCGGAAAATCCACAACGATGAACTGCATACTTTCCCTTCTGAAATACAACAGCGGCAGTATACAAATTTTCGGAAAGGAAATGAGTCCGTCTGCCTATGATATAAAAAAGGATATCGGGGTAATATTTCAGGATGTGGCAGTTTTTCAGGAGCTTACAGTATACAAGAATATTGACTATTTCTGCGGTCTTTATATCCGTGATAAGAAGCAGAGAAAGCAGTATATAGAGGAAGCTATTGAACTTACGGGACTTGAGGATTATAAAAAATTCTACCCGAAACAGCTGTCAGGCGGTCTTTTGCGCAGACTTAATATTGCCTGCGGTATTGCACATAAGCCGAAGCTTTTGTTTTTTGATGAGCCGACAGTTGCCGTTGATCCCCAGAGCCGTAATAATATACTTGAGGGCATAGAAAAGCTGCGTGATAACGGCGCATCTGTAATTTATACAACACACTATATGGAAGAGGTCGAGCAGATCTGCGACAGGATAATCATAATGGATAAGGGAAAGATCATTGCAGGCGGCACTTCCGACAGTCTGAAAGAGCTTACAAAGGTAAAGGAAAAGATAATCGTTGAGGTTCCGAAGCTTTCAGAATCAAAGCTTGATAAGCTTAAAGAGTCGCAAAAGGATATTGATATTGTATATCAGCATGGTATGCTGACATTTACATATAAGGACGGCAGCGACCATATAACAGCGCTTATTGACAGGCTGAGGGATACAGGCATACGCTATACCCGCATTTATTCCGAAAGACCGACGCTGAATGATGTATTCCTGGAGCTGACGGGTAAGGAGCTGAGAGACTGATGTTTTTGCATAATTTCAGATATTCCGTTCAGATACTTCTGAAAAACAGGCTGCTTGTATTCTGGACGCTTGCCTTCCCGCTGATAATGGCTTTTCTTTTCAATATGGCTTTTTCAAAGATAGATGATACTGAAAATTTTTCTGCAATAGATATTGCGGTTATTGACAACAGGGATTTTCAGAAGGATAAGATATTCTCAGATGCCCTGAGATCCCTTGGCGAAAGCGATGATCCTATCCTTGATATAAAATACACTGATGATGAAAAAAAGGCAGAGGAAATGCTTAAAAGCAGGGAAGTTACCGCTGTCGTATCAGTCTCAAAGGGAGAAACGACTGTTCGTGTAAACGGCAGCGGAATTAACGAAACGATAGTCAGATATGTTATGGACGAGATACGCTCGGATTCCGAGGTCATAATAGATCTTGGCAGAGATAAGATCATGCAGGCGGTCTCGGACGGTGAAAATGATCTGGACTATCAGAGCATCTTTACCGATATTGCAGAATCCGTCCTTTCAGATGAAAGCGCAGTAAAGGATAACAGCAAAAAGGATATCAGCATGGTCACAATCGAATACTATACTCTTATTGCAATGACCTGCCTTTACAGCGGATTGCTTTCAATGACGCTGATGAATCATCATCAGGCAAATGTCAGCGCTATCGGCAAAAGAAGTACAGTAAGCTGTTCAAAAAGGGGCGCTATGCTTGCAGGAACACTTTCCGCCGCATTTCTGATACAGCTTATCGGGCTTGCGCTGCTGTATATTATTCTTTTGTTTATCGTGCGTGTCGATTTCGGCAGCGATATCGGATATATCATATTGCTTTCAGCTGCCGGTTCGTTTGCGGGTCTGACCTTTGGCACTGCTGTTTCCGTTCTTGTCAAAAAGAGTGAAAATGCAAAGCTTGTGACGCTTTTGTACATTGTTATGGCAGGATGTTTCTTTTCAGGAATGATGGGCATAACAATGAAAAACATAATTGATAAAAATGTACCGTTCATTAATTATATAAACCCAGCCGCAATGATAACAGACGGTCTTTATGCGCTTTATTATTACAGCTCATATGAAAGGTTCTTTTTTGACCTTGCAAGCATACTGATATTTTCCTCGGTCATGATCTTGCTTTCAATAAGGGGATTAAGGAGGCAGCAGTATGATAGTATGTAAGGCGTTTTTATCGGTAATAAAAAACAATATCGTAATGATAATAATATATTCAGCGATATTTCTGATCTTCGGCATAGCAAATTCGCAGATAGGGGACAGTGTTTCATCCTTTGAAAATTCAAAGCCGCCCATATGCCTTGACTGCAATGATGATTCTGCGATAAGCAAATGCCTGAAGGAATACCTTGAAAACAATGCCGAAATAAAAGACGTTCCCGAAAAGGACAGGGATGACGCATTGTTCTATAAGGAGATAAGCTGTGTTGTAATGATCCCCGAAAATTACGGAAAGGACGCAGAAGAGGGGAAAAGACCCGAAATACAGATAAAGACTGCGGGAAATTACAATGCGGAATTTGTAAAGCTAATGCTTGGCAGATTCACCCGTGTGCTTTTTGCATATGCGGATACATCCGTGACGGAGCATGAGCTTGTAAATGCTGTAAGCTCGGCAATGGAATCTACGGTAAATGTAGAGATTGCAAATGACCTTGATGAAAAAACGCTTATCGCAGCGACAAATTTCTTTAATTTTGCAGCATACAGCATGATGGCGTGTATAGTATTCATCATATGTCTTGTTCTTTCAAGCTTCAATGAAAGGATGATACGCAGCAGAACTATAGTCAGCAGTATGCCCCGCAGCAGATATAATTTTTATATACTTATTTCATCGGGAATATATTCACTTGTAATATGGCTGGCGCTGGTACTGATATCATTGTTTGTTGTAAGGAAGGGCGTTATGTCCGACAGGGGTATATATTATATAGCAAATGCGTTTTTATATATGCTTATGTCACTGTCAATGGCATTCATGCTGAGTACATTCCTGAGACAAAAAAATGCGATTTCCGGAATAGTAAATGTTATCACTCTCGGATGCAGCTTTCTGTGCGGGATCTTTGTCCCGGAGGAATATCTGTCCGATGTTGTAAAGACCATAGCCCATGCATTGCCGCCCTACTGGTATGTTCAGACAAATGAATGGCTCAGAAGGGCAGAAAGCCTTGCGCCGTCCGCAATGACTCCGGTATGGATAAATTATTCGGTGCTTTTTGGCTTTGCGGTACTGTTCTTTGCGGCGGGACTTGTTATTTCAGCAAAAAAATCCCGTATTGACGCATAAAAAAAGCTTGCATTTTGATCGTGGTTATGTTATAATAATTACCGCAGTTCGCACGCAGGCCTTTCGTCAGGTGCATAGAAGTATCTGTGTGAAAAAATAACGGGTCTGCGGAGGAAATAAACCTGAGGAGGACAAAAATTATGGCAGTAGTATCAATGAAACAGCTTCTGGAGGCCGGCGTACATTTCGGTCATCAGACAAGAAGATGGAACCCCAAGATGGC
>DEHG01000079.1:22395-39237 GCA_002351795.1 Ruminococcaceae bacterium UBA2806
AAGAAGCAGGCTCAGGATTCCGTTAAGGAAGAGGCTCTCAGAGCAGGCGCTTACTATGTAAACGCAAGATGGCTCGGCGGTATGCTCACAAACTTCACAACTATCCGCCGCAGAATCGAAAGACTCAGACAGCTCCGTACAATGGAATCAGACGGAACATTTGATCTCCTTCCCAAGAAGGAAGTTATCAAGCTCAACCTTGAGATAGAGAAGCTTGAGAAATTCCTCGGCGGTATCAAGGATATGAAAGAGATCCCCGGCGCTCTCTTCATCGTTGACCCCCGCAAGGAAAGAATCGCAGTTGCAGAAGCAAAGAAGCTCGGTATTCCGATCGTTGCAATTGTAGATACAAACTGTGATCCTGATGAGATCGACTATGTAATTCCCGGCAATGACGACGCTATCCGTGCTGTAAAGCTCATCTCCGGTGCAATGGCTAACGCTATCATCGAAGGCAATGAGGGCAGAATGGGTGCTGCGGCTGCTGAGGAAGAAGAGGCTGCAGAGGAATAATCCGAAACATAATAGCCGCAAGTTTCTTTGCGGCTATTTTTTGAAGTAATAATAATTTTAATGATATAAACGGAGGTAATAATTATGGCTTTTACAGCAAAAGACGTTATGGAATTAAGACAGAAGACAGGCTGCGGTATGATGGACTGCAAAAAGGCTCTTACCGAGGCTGACGGCGATATGGAAAAGGCAATTGACGTTCTCAGAGAGCAGGGTCTTGCAAAGTCTGCAAAGAAGGCATCAAGAATTGCTGCTGAGGGTGTTGCTTTTGCCTGCACAAATGACGACGCTACAAAGGGCGTTGCACTTGAAGTAAATGCTGAGACAGACTTTGTTGCAAAGAACGCTGAGTTCCAGGCATTCGTAAAGACTGTTGCAGAGACAGTTATGGCTGAAAATCCTGCTGATGTTGCAGATCTTCTCACAAAGAAGGCTGTTGGCACAGAAATGACAGTTGCTGAGCTTCTCCAGGAGAAGATCCAGACTATCGGTGAGAACATCGTTATCCGCCGCTTCAAGCTCTATGAGGGCGCTGTAGCTGCATACATCCATGCAGGCGGCAAGATCTCTGTTCTTGTTAAGTTTGATACAGACGCAGCAGATAAGGACGGCTTTGCAGCATATGCAAAGGATATCGCTATGCAGGTAGCTGCCGCTAACCCCTCATATCTCAATAAAGAGGACGTTCCCGCTGAGGTTCTTGACCATGAGAAAGAGATCATGATCGCTCAGATGAAGCAGGATCCCAAGATGGCAAACAAGCCAGATCAGGTTCTTGAGAAGATCGTTATGGGTAAGGTAGGCAAGTACTACGAGGAGAACTGCCTCAACAAGCAGGCGTTCATCAAGGAGAATAAGATCACTGTTGAGCAGTATACAGCTCAGACAGCTAAGTCTCTCGGCGGCAATATCACAATTGCTGAGTTTGTACGTTTCGAGAAGGGCGAAGGTCTTGAGAAGAGAAACGATGATTTCGCAGCAGAGGTTGCAAGCCTTGCAAAATAATCTTTAAGCTGAGAATATGGCATAAAAATATTTCAGATCCAGAAAACAGGTATCAGAGCCAGACTCCTGATACCTGTTTTTGTCTGTTCAGACCTTTAAGATCATGTGAAATCATATTTACTATTGATTTTTCGGTAAAATATGTTATAATGTATTAAAGAGATCATGTAAAGGAGGTTTGTAAAGTGGCTTATAAGATTTCTGATGAGTGCATCGCTTGTGGTGCATGTGCAGCTGAATGTCCCGTAGAGGCAATAGCTGAGGGTGACGGCAAGTATGAGATCAGTGCTGATACCTGCATTGACTGCGGCAACTGTGCTGAGGTCTGCCCCGTAGGCGCTCCGTCTGCTGACTGATAATGACGGATAACGGAATGAACGGATAGCTTTTGCATTATCCTTTGTTTCAAAAAAATCAAGCTGCCGGTGCGTTTGTATCGGCGGCTTTTTTTGGCATAATGCGACCGTATAATGATTATAATAAAATGAATACAAAAATATCCGGGAGGTAATCATTATGCGAAAAAAACTGGCTCTGTTTCTTGCCGTATCATTGTTCCTGTTAATTCCTTTCAGCAGCATCAATGCAAGGGCATTATCCGATGAGGATATTACAGCACCTGCGGCGGTTCTCATGGACGCATCGGGCGGAAAGGTACTTTACAGCAAAAATCCTCATGAGGTAAGGTGCTGTGCCTCAATAACAAAGGTAATGACGCTTATACTCGTTATGGAGGCGCTCGACAGCGGTAAAATACATCTTAATGATATGGTAACGGCCTCCGAACACGCATCGTCAATGGGCGGCTCGGATATATGGCTGGAGCCGGGAGAAAAAATGACCGTCAATGATATGATAAAGGCAACTGTTGTTGCAAGCGCAAACGATGCAGCAGTAGCCCTTGCGGAGCTTGTCTGCGGCAGCGAGGAAACATTTGTATCCCGTATGAACGAAAAGGCAAAGCAGCTCGGAATGAAGGAAACTGTTTTCAAAAACTGCAACGGACTTGACGAGGACGGTCATGTAACAAGCGCATATGATGTTGCAGTGATGTCAAGGGAGCTTATAAAGCATAAAAAGATATATGAATATACAGGCATATGGATGGATGAGCTGAGGGGCGGCAAAACTCAGATCGTCAATACAAATAAGCTGCTTAAATCCTACAGCGGCATAACAGGGCTTAAAACCGGTACGACCTCAAAGGCGGGCAGCTGTATTACGGCAACAGCGCAGAGGAACGGCTTATCGCTTATATCTGTAGTTCTTGGCAGCGAATCTGGAAAGCAGAGGTTCAAGGACGCTGCAGCGCTTCTTGATTACGGCTTTGCAAACTATGCCATGTATACACCTAAAACGCCTCAGAAGGCGATAACAGAGATACCTGTGACAAACGGTATGTCGGAATCTGTAAAAACAACGGCATTTGTAAATGACAGGTTTATGATAAAGGCAGGAGATGATAAGAATATCACCTGCAGTGTAAAGCTCAGAGAGAGCCTGCAGGCGCCTGTAAAAAAGGGAGATAAGGTAGGTACTATAGTTTATATGTGCGGCAAGGAAAAGGCGGGAGAGTATCCTGTAAAGGCTGCTGAGGATGTAAAAGAAATGACGCTTACGGATGTTTTCGGTATTATGTTCAGGTTCGGATACACGGGGAAGTAAGCTGTTCAGTGTACAGATAATAAACAAAGGGGAAACCATAAGAGAGGTCTTGACCTGTTCTTATAGTTTCCCCTTATATAGTTTAAGCAGAAAGCCTGAGCGCTTACAGAATTCTTTGTATTATAAGAAGTGCCGTTACACCCGGGATACCGAGTACAGCGGCTGCAGAAAGCGACAGCGGGCTTATGGGTATGCATACGGATGTAAAGCCCTGAAGCATATCAACGCATAAGAGCGCAGCAGGTCCTGGCAGAAGACTCAGCAAAGCCGACCTGAAAGGATGTTCCGACTTCATGATGACCTGTATAATTATCAGCGCCAGAAAGATGCAGGCAGCTGACAGCGGCAGTATATATTCCTCCATATTATCCCTCCGCAAAAGAAAATTTAAAACACTGTTTCCATAATATTTTTATGCGGAGTACCTGCGATTATGACGGGATATCAGAGTTTTTCACCCTCGCCGGCGGATATGCGGTAGCACAGTATCATAAGACTGTCATTCAGATGAACGTTTTCTACGATAATATCATCATGATCGACTGACAGATCATAGTGGCTGAAATTCCAGTAATTCCTTATCCCGATCTGATAAAGCTTTTCCGAAAGCTCAGGCGCAGCAGATTTGGGAACGCAGAGGATGGCTGCGTCAGTATGATTTTCAAAACAGAATTTTTCAAGCCCGGACATATGTGAAACGGGAATATCTCTTATGACTGCGCCGACCTTGCTTTCGTCTATATCAAAAATACCTGTCAGACGAAAGCCTCTTTTTTCAAATGACATATGTGTTGCCACAGCCCTGCCCAGATTGCCTGCGCCGAGAAGAATTGCATTATAGCTGTGTTCAAGGCCGAGTATCTGACCGATCTCATTATAAAGGCTGTCTACCGAATAGCCGTATCCCTGCTGACCGAAACCGCCGAAGCAGTTCAGATCCTGTCTGATAAGCGAAGCGGTAAAGCCCATCTTATCGGAAAGCTCCTTTGAAGAGACTCTGGTGACGCCTTTTTCTTTCAGCTCGCCTAAAAACCTGTAATACCTTGGTAAGCGTCTGATAACCGGGGCGGAAATACTATTGAATTTATTCATACATAACACCTTCGGTATTGTTAATTATTTGTCAGTATCATATCTTTAGTTTAACAGTTTTTTCCTTAATTGTAAAGGGGGAAAATATTATTTATTATCGTTCATCTTGCAGATAATTGAGAAATATGGTAGAATAACAGATAAGGCGGTGATCTGATGATAGATAATAAGACATTATATATTTCCGATCTTGACGGAACATTGCTCGGCAAGGATGCACGTCTGAGTAAAAAAACGATCCGTATAATCAGCGGTCTGATAGACAGGGGTATGCTTTTTACTGCCGCAACTGCAAGAAGTCAGAGCAGTGTGCCGATACTTGAGGATCTGGGACTTCGTATCCCCTGCGTACAGCTTAACGGAGTCCTGATATATGATTTTCCGAATAAATGTTATACCGACTGCACACCTATAGATGTCAGATCTGCAAGACAGGTCATAGATGTCCTGAGGAAATTTGACAGGATGTCATTTGTCTATAAGGCGGATGAAACATATGGGATCCATGTGGAATTTGAAAGGCTTACAAACGATGTTGAGCGAAACTTTTTTGAAGTAAGAAAGGATAATGACTACAAAAGCTTCTGTCAGGTAAATAACATTACGGTATCTGATAATGACAAGGTGATATACTTTACAATGGTTGATGAATACAGCAGACTGTCCGCAATTTGTGAGGAAATAAGCCGTATTGAGGGAGTAAGCCCGACACTTTACAGTGATAATTATTCCGACCTGTACTTCCTTGAGGTTTTCAGCAGCCGTGCGACAAAGGCAAGGGGTATGCAGATGATAAAGGAGCTAACAGGAGCTTCAAAAGTCGTTGCGTTCGGAGATAATCTTAACGATATAGAGATGCTGAAAACAGCCGATATCGGTATAGCGGTGGGGGACGCAGCCCCGCAGGTCAGGGAGATCGCTGATATCGTCATAGGAAACAGCTTTGAAGATGCGGTAGCGCTTTATCTTGAGGAATTCTGTTCATAATTTATATTATTTCGTCAGCTTTGACAATGATCGGTTCAAGCTTATCTTCGGAAAAATAGGTACAGTAATATTTTTCCTTTCTGAATGTATGAAGTCTGTCTGTATTATCCTTCGTTATTATCTTGAAATCGGAAAAAAGTCCGCTGCCGTCCAGCTTTGAGAAACATTCCTTTATTGACCACAGACGAACAAGCTTTTCGGACGGTTCGGGGTCGTTTTCGATCTCTTTATATTCATCGGGGCTGCAAAAATACTTTGCCGTTCTCATTGAGATGTATCTTATATCCGCAATATCTACGGCAGTTGGCTTATCAGATACTATGCAGGCACAGGAATTGCGGCAATGGCTGAAATTGAAATAAATATCGGTGTGATTCTCCAAAGCAGGCTTGCCATGTGTCCCGAAGGTGAATTCAGGCTTTTCATCTATACCGTATTCATCAAGCAAAGCCTTTTTCAGAAGAAGATAACAAGCGGCACAGTTTATCCTGTCGCTTTCGATCTTCAGCTCATCAAGACGTCTGAGCCTTTGAAGACTTAACTGCGGGACAGCCTTTTCGATAAAATCCTTTGTCAGTTTATCAGTATTTTCAATTATATATAACATACGTTATAAAACCCCTTTGTTTTTTCTCATAGATAGTTTTTAAAACTTTTTAACTCTGGACTTTTACGGACTCAGGCAATATACAGCCGCAATGACAGTGTTAAAACTATTCGTCACATCCCGGACAATATATTGCAGGCTACCATGATATTCTATCAGGAAAAAGGAAATCTGTCAAATTGAAATGGTATATTTTGTTTATTTCTAACAAATGATAATATATAGTGTGATGAAACAGTAAAAAATAGGTAGAAATAACTATATTAAATTTACAATTTTGTAATTCATTAAAACAATCATAATTAAAAACTTGCAATTTGAGTGTGTAGTGTGGTATAATCATTTGAGTAATGTAAAAATTGTCCGATATTGCTGAAATATACATGATTTTTGCTAAACGATGAAAAAAGTAAAATTTAGCATACGGTGAAGGAAATGAATAAACGGGGAGAGAAACCCTGTCGGGCGGAAGCTGCCGTACGGCTCGGTCTGAGAAAAACATTTGTACGGAGAATGGCGGTATTAATATGGGACAGCTATGCTTAGGCTGTATGAAAGAAAATAACGGTGAAAAAATATGTCCATTGTGCGGTTTTGACAGTTCGACAGAACAGCCGGCGCCTTTTTTGCCACTGGGCGTAAAGCTGCAGGACAACAATTATCTTGTAGGAAGAAAGATCGATAACAATGCCGAGGGCGCAAGATATATCGGTTTCAGCGAGAAGATGAATTCTCCTGTAATAATCCATGAATTCATGCCTGCCGGTATCTGCGGACGTGCAAAGGGCAAGACCAATGTTGTTGTCCGCAGCGGCTATGAGGATGAGTATAAAAAGCTTAATGAAAAATTTCTCGGATATTATCGCAATATCGCAAGAATGAAGGAGCTTAGCGCAATTGCTCCGATCTTTGATATCTTTACCGAAAACGGCGTTTCATATACCGTTGAGGAATACTTTGATTCAATTCCCTTTACCGAGTACATTGAGAGAAGAGGCGGAAATATCGACTGGAATACAGCTCGTCAGCTGTTCATGCCGATAATTACTGCTCTGTCATCGCTTCATGAGGCTGCTATCGGTCATTACGGAGTTTCTCCGGAGAACATATATGTTCTTCCTTCGGGAAAGCTCAGACTCGGCGGTTTTGCAATTGAGGATTTCAGAAAAACATCTTCCGAATCTGAATTCGAGCCTGATCTTATGGATGGCTGCGCTGCTATAGAACAGTATACCGAGGATGAGGATGTAGATGAGGCAACAGATGTATACGGCTTCACGGCTACGCTTTTCTATGCGCTGACGGGCAGACTTCCCGAGAACAGCTGCGACAGAAAAGCAGACGGCAGACTGCCCATACCTACAGCTGTATTCAAGAAGCTGCCTTCTCATGTTGTAACTGCGCTTGCCGGAGGTCTGCAGGTCCCCGCAAAGAAGCGTATCGCTACATTTGAGGAAATGAGAGCACAGCTTACCGCTGCGCCGACAGTAAAGGCTATTCAGGCAGAGGCAAACAGAAATGAGCGTCAGAACGAGGCTGCGGACGGATATGCTCCCAAAAAGGGCGGCGTTCCCGGTTATGCATGGGCAGTCCTTTCAATACTGAGCTGTATGCTCATACTCCTTGTAGCAGGTATTTTCTGGATCAGAGAGCATCCGCTTGATCTTGGAATGTTTGCTTCCCAGACAGAGGAGGAATCCGTTCAGGCATCAGAGGATACGCCTGTTGATCCTAACGCTATTTCCGTTCCTAATCTTGTCGGTAAGAATTATAATGATATTATCGCAAAGCAGTCAGCTGATTCCGAGTATACCATTATCAAGGCAAACGAGGAGATCTTCAGCGACAAGTATTCCGAGGGTCAGATCGTTACACAAAGCCCCGAGGCTGCTGATAAGGCAGAAAGAGGCTGTGTTATCGTTGTTACAGTCAGCAAGGGCTTTGCAAACAGAGAGCTTCCGAATATTGCAGGTCAGACAGTTGATTCCGCTGTCGGAACTCTTAACGAAAACGGCTTTATTGCTTCACCCGGCAGCTATTCATCAAGTGATACAGTAGAAGCAGGTAAGGTCATCGGTTATGAAAACTACAATGCAGGCGATCTTGCTCCTTACGGTTCAAAGATCAGCATCAAGGTTTCTACCGGTCCTGAAAGATAAAAAAATTACAGGTATTGTCCGAATGGGCAGTACCTGTTTTTTTGCATTGCAGCAAAAATGAACCGGCTTTTGCACATACAGATGCAAAAGCCGGTTCATGTCAGCTTTTTGATTTTATCTTCCGTTTTCTGAATGAGGTTATACAGAGACGGAGCAAGATCAGGATATTGTCTTGAAATAATGTCGGGAGAAAGGTTAGGCGCTGTAAGAATATCCACACCCTGGAATCCATCCGAGCTTTTTCCGGAAGCGAGCTGTTTTGCGTTTGCTTCAATAATGCTTTGAAGTGCGTCCGAAAGTCCGGAATACATTTCGGGGATAACGGAAAACATTGCCTGGGGATTCTTGATATTTGCGGCATAGACAGTGCGTATCATTTTATATACGGAAACCATAAGATATGATGATATTTCCGTTGTAAGACCTTTGTTGTTAAGCTGTGCAAGTATCTCATACATGATACTTACAGAATTCTGTATAAGCTTTTTATTAAGTGTAATAAGGGTGTTTTTGCTGTCGTCATCAGGTGTTGTTTCTTTGTTATCGGGCAGATCGTCAAGTTTGAGCGTTGCTCCCGTTCTGTCGGGTGTTCTTCCGAGCAGATAGTCGCATGAAACATTGTAATAATCTGCGATATAGATGACAAAATCAAGACCGCATTCCCTTATTCCTTTTTCATAGTGCGATAACAGAGCCTGAGACACTCCAAGCTCCATTGCAGCCTGTTTCTGGCTCAGTCCCCTTTCCTTACGAAGAAGGGTTATGATCCTCGGAAAATCGTTATTCATGTTCCACCTCTTGACATCTCGGAAATAAAAGATTAATATAATAAAATGCAGCACATTCTTTTGTAAAAAAAGAATTCCTGACAAGACAGGATTCGACCCCACTTTACATATAAACAGTAAGTAAATTATATAACATTTAAAACAATTTGTAAAGTTTTTTACAAAAGAAAATAATTACAATTTTTTAAGGAGTTTACAAAAAATGCAGTCATATGTAATAAATCTGATACGCCACGGCGCTGTAGATGAGACATTGAAGGGGAAATATATAGGCACGACCAATGTCGGGCTTTCAAAGAAGGGCAGAGAGGATCTTGTAACGATAAAGGAGACGCTGGGATATCCTCAGCCTCAGAAATTATTTTCAAGTCCGCTGTTAAGATGTACGGAAAGCTGTGAACTGATATTTCCCGGTATGGAGATAAACATGATAAGTAATTTCAGTGAATGTGATTTCGGTGAGTGGGAAGGAAAGTCTGCTGCGGAGCTTGCAGGAGATCCCCGCTTCGGACAGTGGCTGCAGAATTCAGACAAGACGCCGCCTCCGGGCGGGGAAAGCGGAAAGGCATTTGCCGCAAGGATAATGCGGGGATTTGAAAATCTTGTAAAAACCGTATCGTCTCAGGGCATAACAAATGCCGCTGTAGTTACCCACGGCGGCGTAATAATGACTATTCTTGCAATATACGGTATCCCTCAGGCGCCAAGCTACAAATGGCGTATGGACAACGGTTATGGCTTTTCCGTAAGGGTAACTCCGTCTCTCTGGATGAGGGACCGCATTGTTGAGGTATTCGATACAGTACCGCCGCGTCCGAAGGAATCATAATTCATTAGTAATAAGCTTGAAACGGCGGTTTTCATTCCGTATACATTCAGCTGTTCTTTTTGTAGATTATTTCAAGACCTTTTATAAGCAGATCATCGTCAATAATGATCTTATGCTTACAATTGGGAATGATCTTAGGGGAAAGACCGCCGGTTGCGACAATAGTCGGTTCGCCTTCAAGCTCTTCATTGATCCTGTCGATCATTCCGTCGATCATAGCTGCATTTCCGAGTACGACGCCGGAGCGCAGGCAGTCGGCGGTATTTGTTCCTATAGCTTTTTTGGGAGTGGTAAGACTGATGCCCTGAAGCTGGGCGGCATTATGAGTAAGTGAATCCATGGCAACTCTTACGCCAGGAGCGATAACGCCGCCCCTGTAGATACCGTTTTTATCAATTGCAACAATAGTTGTTGCAGTACCCATATCAATAATAATAAGGGGCTTGGGATAATATGCAAGCGCAGCGACAGCGCCCACAACAAGGTCAGAACCGAGAGTTGCAGGGTTATCTATACGGATATTCAGACCTGTTTTTATTCCGGGGCTTACGATAAGCGGTTCATGTGAGCATACCATCACTACAGCTCTTTTCAGGACTTCGTTCAGCTGAGGCACAACGCTGGAAATGACTGCGCCCTCAAAGCTTACGCAGTTCATTCCGTTTATATCAATAAGCGTTTTTAAAATAACAGCATATTCATCCTCTGTTTTATTGCGGTCGGTATGTATTCTGGACGAAAAAGCAGTTTTTCCGTCTTTGACAGCGCCGAAAACAATGTTTGTATTTCCGACATCCAGTGCAAGTATCATTATGAAATGCCTCCTTCATTTTTTTAACATATTCATTATACATCAGGAGAACAAAAAAAACAACAGAGAACGGTCTTTATTATTTTTCTTTTCACAATTATGTCAGATATTGTTAAAATAGGAATAAAAAATCAGGGTCTGGAATTCCATGTTTAGTGTATTGTTATATAATTGTAAAAAATAATCAATAACAGTGGACTTTTGTATAATTTATGATATAATATAATAGTAATAGCAGGTTTTAAGCTAATGGGGGTATTGATATGGAATATACGCTTGAAAAATGGCAGGCAGGTTATCTGGACGATTTTATGGAGAGAATGGATGATCCTCATTTGTCCGATGCGATGTGCGAGTTTTTTCCATATCCCATGGATACTGCATATGCCGGTGAATATATAAGAGAAAGAATGTTCAACAGTGAAGAAAAGCAGATGTGCCGTGCGATAATGGTCGACGGAAAGGTTATCGGAGGCATAGATATAATTCTCGGCGAGGGTGTTTATTCAAAAAATGCGGAGCTGAGCATATGGATATCAAAGGGCTACAGGGGCAAAGGCATAGGCTCCGCCGTTATGAACGACTGCTGCCGGATCTGCTTTGAAAGATATGACATAGTTCGTGTAGAGGGACATCCCTTTTCCGTAAATAAAGAAGCAGCAGCTGCTTTGGAGAGGGCGGGCTTCATACACGAGGGTACGATCCATTCCGGTATATTCAAAAACGGATATGTACATGATTATGAGGTTTTTGCAAAGCTGAAAGAGCAGACTGACTGATAATACAGGCGGATCATATTGCTGTAAGGAGGCAGGATGATGGGAGAAAAGGATAAAACTACTAAGACTCTTGAATCCTATAACAGTGTATTTGCCGACATTGTAAACGGTTTTCTTTTTGACGGAAAACAAATTGTGCATGAAGATGAATTGATCCCTGCCGAAAAGGAATCCCAGTTCAAGACAGGCGGGAAGATACTAAGCCAGGAAAGAGACGTATCTAAATTCTGGATGAATATGAATATCAGGATTGCCCTTATCGGCTGCGAAAACCAGTCGATACCCGACAGGCTTATGGCTCTGAGAGTAATAGGATACGATGGTTCTGATTATAAAAGACAGTATAATGAGATCATAAGCGGGGAGAGCAAGGATGGCAAATGCTATCCTGTCGTTACTCTGGTCATATATTTTGGAAAGCAGGACTGGAATTATGGTACGGATCTGTATTCGTGTATGGATATTCCTCAGGAGCTGAAGCCCTTTGTGAATAATTATAAGATGAATTTTTATTCGCTGAAGGATACGACTCCCGATAAGATAGAAAAATTCCGTTCAGATTTTAAAATAATAGCCGAGTTTTTCTATTCGCTCAATACCGGTGCAAAGTATCATCCTTCTGATCAGAAATTCAGGCATCCCCAAGAGGTGCTTGATATGATAGATGTATTTGCAGATGACAGCCGTTTCAGAGATGAATATAATAAAATCAATGAAGACAAAGAGGAGGGTATATCTATGTGTGAATTATATGACAGGATCATGATGGAAGGCGAAGCCAGAGGCATGGAAAAAGGCATGGAAAAGGGCATGGAAAAAGGCATGGAAAAGGGCATGGAAAAAGGTGTACTTAAAACTCTTGCGGATCTTGTGAAAAAGGGACTTATAACTGTGGTACAGGCGGCTGAACAGGCAGATATGACTGTTTCGGAATTCCGGAGCAAGGCAGGACTGACTGTTTAAGGCTGAAAGGATTTCTGTAAAATGATCACCCTGTCATGTTGTCCTGAGAAAAAGCATTATAGCTGAACTCAGAATAACAGGACAGGGTGATATTGTTATACGGTTTTATGCAGGTACAACGGTAAAACGATCCTCGCCAAGACGTATGCGGTCTGAAAGCATTGCGACAAATTCACTGTTTGTGGGCTTGCCTCTTCCGTTGTGGATAGTGTAGCCGAAATAGGAGTTGAGGATATCAATGTCACCTCTGTCCCATGCGACCTCGATTGCATGTCTGATGGCTCTTTCCACCCGTGAAGGTGTTGTTTCATACCTTTCGGCTACAGCAGGATACAGCTCCTTTGTTACTGCATTTATCATCTGCGGACGGCGGACGCACATTATTATTGAATCCCTGATATAATGATAACCCTTTATATGCGCCGGTACGCCTATCTGATGAAGCATTTCTGTGACTGTACATTCAAGACGGTTGTCTGATTGTGCGGGCGCAGCGGGAGTACTTTGACGCTTGCAGAACCTTATAAGATCAGCGGCTCTGTCAAGAATGTCCTCGGCAGCAAAAGGCTTTATGATATAACAGGCAGCGCCGGCTTCAATCGCTTCACGCTCGATTATAGGACTTGTAAAGTGCGAGATCAGAACAAAAAGCGGTGCTTTATCCTGATACAGCGTTTTCGCTTTCTTTATCACTCCTATACCGTCAATTCCGCTGAGAAAGGTATCCATGAGGACAATATCAGGTTCAAAAAGACCGATCTCCTCAAGTACTTTGCGTCCGTTCATTTCACAGAATTCATGAATGAAGCCGTGTTCCTCAAAAATATTTGCGTCTGATGATACAAATTCCTTTTCCTCTTCTGCGATCAATACTTTAAAAATTGTTTTCATGTTTGTTCCCCCATATAAATATGTTTTTTCTTCGCAGTATTCGTCTGCGCAGATCTGCGTTTTTACAGGCATGCTCCGAAAACCGCTGCGGCAGTTATCGGAGCCGCCTTATAAAGTGATGAGCCATATCCTCAAAGGTTTATCACTTTGCTTTGATATTTATAATATTACCATATCTTACCAATTTTGGCAATACCTAAAATTAATATTTTTTGATTTTTTTGGAAATTTTTTCCAATTTACAAAGGCTGATGATATTATGCAGCCTTTTTTTGTACAATATTGCGGTTGTAATCTGACATAGTTTCCGCAAAAACGGCATAACCCTCGGAAGGATCGTTGACGAACACATGAGTTACAGCGCCGATAAGCCTGCCGTTCTGGATGATGGGGCTTCCGCTCATTCCACGAACGATGCCGCCTGTTTTAGCAAGGAGCTTTTCATCGGTCACTTTAATTACCATATTTTCGGTTGGTCTTGAATTGTCATAGCTGATATCCTCGATCTCGATATCGTAGTATTCAGGACAGTTTCCTTCTATAGTAGAAAGTATCTGTGCTTTACCCTTAGTTACCTCCTGACGGAATGCGATCTCAGCTTTTTTGCCGTCGGAAAAATCGGTATATATGCCGTAGATACCGCATTCACTGTTTGCGCTGAGAGTTCCTATAGGTTCTCCGCCTGAAAAAACACCGCAAAGGCTTCCGGGACTTCCGCCTGCGCCCTTGTCTGCGGAAAGAATGTCAGCGGGAACGATATCACCATCGGACAGCGGCATAAGAGAACCGCTTTCGTTGTCATAAAGCCCGTGACCGAGACCCGCAAAGCTTTTTGTATTGTCGTCAATAAAAGTTATTGTACCTATCCCTGCACAGCTGTCCCTGACCCACAGACCGAGACGGTAAAGGTGCAGTTCACTGTCAAGAACGGGAGTAATTGAAGTGGTATAGACTTCATTGCCGTGAATACAGCTCAGCAGTATGGGCTGTCCGCCGCATTTTTCGCATATCTGCATAAGCTGTTCATTTGTTTTCAGCTTTTCACCTGCCGCATGGGTGATGATATCTCCGCATTGTATACCCGCCAGAGCTGCGGGCTTTTTTATTCCCTGGGCTGTAGGGACATCGGCGGTTTTGGAAACGACAAGACCGTTTGTGTAAAGTCTTATGCCGAAGGGCTGACCGCCGAGGGTAACGATAGGTCTGTCAGTATAGCGTACATTGACCTCCTTGACAGGCAGAGCGCCGAAAAGCTTCAGAGAACCACTTGCATTGACAATTTTTTCATTTCCCTGTGCATCATCTGATGTTCTTATATCACCAACGGAAACAGTATAGGATGAAAAGCTGCTGCTGCCGTCCTTAGTGCTTACTGTAATGCTGTCGGGGGTATCGTAGGCGCAGACAGTGCAGATACTAAGGGTGATCATGCTCAGAGCCGCAAGAAAGGCGCTCAGAATTTTAAAAAAATTTTTCATTTTTGTTTTCACCTCCGATATTATCTTTCCCGCTTTGAAAAGAGTTATTATTTAGTCAGCGACATATATTTTTTTACTGAAGTAATTATGAGGAGCGCAGCAATAAAACAGATATCTATTGTGATAAATAAATTTTATTGTAAAATATTTGTATATTATACATAAATACAGAGCATCGATGTTGACAAACAGGGCAAAAAACTGGTATAATAAATTGTTAAAGATCGCAAGAATCAGAATAGTCCGGAACAATAATGACCGGAATATTAAAGAAGTAATAGAAGTAATACAGGACCGGTTCGGCAGTGCAGACACTGTGCCGCGACACTGAATGGAGAAGATGTGAAATGATAAAAAGTATGACAGGGTACGGACGGTTTGAGGGAGTAATAGACGGAAGAAATGTCGTTTTTGAGATACGTTCCGTCAATCACCGCTTTCTTGAACTGCAGTGCCGTACACCAAGAGGCTGCGGTTTTATAGAAGAAACCATAAAAAAACTGGTATCCGAATATGTTACCAGGGGAAAAACAGATGTTTTTGTTTCCATTGAAGCGGACGACAGCCTTGATGCAGAGGTAAGCATAAACAGATCGCTTGCGGCAGGCTATGTAAAGGCTTTGAGACAGTTAAGGGATGAATTTGGTCTTGCCGATGATATTACTGTTTCCTCGGTCGCAAAGTATAATGATATTTTCAATGTCAGAAAAGCGCCCGAAAATGAAGAAACACTTTGTGCAATTACTGAAAGGGCAGGAAGACTTGCTTTGAAGGAATTTGTGGCAATGAGGGAAAGAGAGGGCGAGAAGCTCAAAAAAGACGTTCTTTCCCGCTGTGATACAATAATATCAATAGTTGAGGAGATCGAAGCACGTTCACCCGGTATTGTTGACGCCTATCGTGAAAGGCTGTATGCAAGACTGAGCGAGGTGCTCGGGGATACAACGATAGAGCCGCAGAGGATACTTACTGAGGCAGCTATTTTTGCCGATAAAACTGCCGTAGATGAGGAAACAGTCAGACTGAGGAGCCATATAGATCAGCTAAGGGAAATGATGTCCGGTGATATCGCAGTCGGAAGGAAGATCGACTTCATCGTACAGGAAATGAACAGAGAGGCAAATACTATCGGCTCAAAGGTAAGTGACGCACAGCTTGCCCATAAGGTAGTTGATATCAAAGCTGAGATAGAAAAAATAAGAGAACAGATACAGAATATAGAATAAACTGCGGAGGTCAAAATGCAGCTTCTGAATATAGGTTACGGCAATATGATCTCTGCCGGGAGGATAATTGCCATAGTCAGTCCCGACGCTGCGCCGGTAAAAAGATTGGTTCAGGCGGCAAGGGACAGAGGGATGCTGATAGATGCATCCTGCGGGAGAAAGACAAAATCCGTGATAGTGACAGACAGCGATCATGTTATACTGTCTGCACTTCAGACAGAAACGCTCTCACATAGAGCTGAAAACACGGATACTATCGAGGAGGTCGGTACAGTTGGATTCTAAAGGAGCGCTGATCGTTATTTCGGGACCTGCGGGAGCAGGAAAGGGAACGGTCGTAAAGGAGCTTATGAAGGATGAGAATATGCGTCTTTCCATATCGGCTACAACAAGGGCGCCGAGAGGACAGGAACAGAACGGTGTTGAGTATTATTTTCTCACGAAGGAAGAATTCGAGAAAATGATAGCCGAGGACGGCTTTTATGAATATGCACAGTATGTAGGGAATTATTACGGTTCACCAAAAAAGCCTGTTGAACAGTGGCGCAAAGAAGGAAAAAATGTTATACTTGAGATAGAGGTCCAGGGCTGTCAGAAGGTAAAAAAGATAGAGCCTGAATGTGTCAGCATATTTATCAAGCCGCCTTCACTTGAGATACTTGAAAAACGTCTCAGAGGCAGGGGAACTGAAACGGAAGAAGCGATCCTGAAAAGAATGGCAAGGGCAAAGGAGGAGCTTCCGCTTGCGGCGGATTATGACTATGTTGTTATAAATGACAGTCTTGAGGACTGCGTTGCCCAGGTCAGGAGCATTATTGCCGGATTGTAATTCAGTTGATTTCAGGAGTATGATTATGGCGGAAAAAGACATGACTTCAAAAACTCTTGAATCCTATAACAGAGGATTCAAGATTCAGAGATGAATATAATTCAATTAGTTTGGTTGACAGAGAGGATGGTGTTACTATGTGTGATATATATGATAAGATCATGCTCCGCGGCGAAGAAAAAGGTGTAGAAAAAGGAATTGAAAAAGGGATAGAAAAAGG
>DEHG01000079.1:39333-52313 GCA_002351795.1 Ruminococcaceae bacterium UBA2806
ACGCTTGCTGATCTGGTGAAAAAAGGACTTATCACTGTTGTTCAGGCTGCGGAGCAGGCGGAGATGCCTGTTTCGGAATTTAAAAGCAAAGCCGGACTGACAGTATGATAGAATAAAAAACAATATAATTTAAGGGTGTGTTTTTATGTATGAACATTATACAAGACCTTCCGTAGATGATATCTTTGCGGGGAAAATGAGCAGATATTCTCTTGCTATTGCTGTAGCAAAAAGAGCAAGACAGATAACAGACGATATGCAGAGCGATAAGGGCAAGGTTTGCGATAAGCCTGTTATAGTCGCTGTTGAGGAATTCAAGGAGCATAAGTTTAATATCTTAGAGCCTGATACTGATGCCTGACAGCATTAAAGCAGCATCTGTTGCCGCCGGGAATACGCTGTACAGCTTCGATAAGCTTTACGATTATCTGATACCGCCCGAGCTTGAAGGAAAGGTTTTTCCGGGATGCAGGGTAAAGATAAGCTTCGGTCATAGTCTCAGGCAGGGTATCGTTATGGATATCCATGAGGCAGAGGATGCCGCAAAACTAAAGCCTGTTTCTATGGTGATCGACAGAGAGCCTGTGTTGTCGGCGGAATTGCTGAAAATGGCAGCCTTTATGAAAAGCCGATGCTACTGCACCTATTTTGAAGCCTGCCGTGCAATGCTGCCAACAGGACTGTCGGTAAAGCTTACATACAGCTACAGCGCTGTGCAGGGGTATGATTCACATACTCTTATGAGTGATGAAGAAAAGGCGGTTTATGAATATCTTCGCAGCCGCAGGACTCCTGTAAGAGAGGACAGACTGCTGAAAAAGCTGGAATTTTCAGATGTGCAGCTGCTTGGCGATATGGTAAAAAAAGGCTATGTTCTCCGCAGCGAAACTGTAAAAAAGCGTATTGCAGATGAAACTGTTAAAATGATAAGACTCAGGGGAGATATCCCCGACAGAAAATATACGCCGAATCAGACAGAGGTGCTCAGTGTCCTGTCCGATATAGGAGAAGCTTCCGTCAAGGAGATATGCTACTTTACGGGCGTAAGCTCCGCCGTTACAGATAACCTTGTAAAGCGGGGAATATGCGAGTATTTTGAAGCGCCTCCGCCGAAGGAAGCGGAATGTCCTCATGATGTGAAGGCTAAAGAAGAGATCGATCTTACTTCACAGCAGCAAAGCGCATATGAAGCGATCCTTTCAAGGTATGAAAGCGGTAAGCCCGATGTAACTCTCTTGTACGGTATTACCGGCAGCGGAAAGACTTCCGTTTTCATGAAGCTCATTGACAGAGTGCATGAGGACGGCAGGGGCGTTATCTGCATGGTGCCGGAAATATCGCTTACTCCGCAGATGCTTGCCGGTTTCAAGGCGAGATATGCAGACAGAGTGGCTGTTTTCCACAGCGGTCTCCCGCTCGGAGAAAGGCTTGAACAATGGCGCAGGGTTCGTGACGGACGTGCTGATATTGTTGTAGGCACACGCTCAGCAATATTTGCGCCTATGGAAAACATCGGTCTGATCGTCATGGACGAGGAACAGGAGTACAGCTATAAATCTTCTGCTAATCCGAGATTCCATGCAAGAGAGCTTGCAAAATTCAGGTGCAATGAAAATAAATGTCCGCTTGTTCTGTCATCGGCTACGCCATCGGTGGAAAGCTATGAATATGCCCTCAGCGGCAGATATTCTCTTTGCCGCCTTGATAAGCGCTATGGCGCAGCAAGACTTCCTCATGTAATAACCGTTGATATGAACAGGGAGCAGGATCAGGGCAATCACAGCGGATACAGCAGCATACTTCTTGAAGGGCTTGAAGAAAATCTCAAAAACGGGCAGCAGTCGATACTTCTGCTCAACAGACGGGGGCATAATACATTTATAGCCTGCCGCCGGTGCAATGAGGTAATATCCTGTCCGAACTGTTCGATATCCCTGACATATCACAGCGCAAATCACAGGCTTATGTGTCATTACTGCGGCTACAGTATTCCCGTACCGGAGAGATGTCCTGCCTGCGGCTCAGAACGCATAAGATACAGCGGCGCAGGTACACAGAGGGCTGAACAGGAGCTTGCAGAAATATTTCCGGACGCAAGGATACTGCGTCTTGATACCGATGCGACTATGCAAAGGTATGCTTATGAAAAAAAATTAGGAATGTTCCGTGAAGGAAAATATGATATAATGCTCGGCACACAGATGGTCGCAAAGGGACTTGATTTTCCCAATGTAACTCTTGTCGGCGTACTTTCGGCTGACGGAATGATGCACAGCGAGGATTTCCGCAGCTATGAAAGGACGTTTTCACTGCTTACTCAGGTAGTGGGTCGTTCCGGCAGGGGCGGTCTTGAAGGCAGGGCAGTCATACAGACCTTTGAACCGAATAACCCGATAATCGAAATGGCGGCTTCGCAGGATTATGATTCCTTTTTCAGGACTGAAATAGGGCTGAGGAAGGCTATGCTGTACCCGCCTTTTGCAGATATCGGAATAATAGGCTTTGCGGGCGAGGATAAGGAGCTTACAAACCGGGCGGCGCAGGAGTTTGCCTCAATGCTTAAAGACTGCTTTTCCGGTCAGTACAGCGACCTTCCGATAAGAATGCTCGGCCCGTCGCCGGCGTCAGTTTCAAAGGTCAGCGGAAAATATCGTTTTCGCATTATACTTAAATTCAAAAATACAAAGCGTTTCCGGGAGATGCTGTCATCAGTACTTGCAAAGACTAACAGCAGCATATTCAGAGATGTATCCGTTTTTGCCGACATCGACCCGGACAGCATTATGTAGTATAAAAAAGATTATGTGTTTTTTGGGGGAAGTTTTATGGCGATAAGGAATATAGTAAAGGAAGGCGATCCGGTACTTGCCAAGATCTGCCGGCCTGTAGAAAAATTTGATGAAAAGCTGGCAGTTCTTCTTGACGATATGTACGAGACTATGCAAAGCGGAGACGGAGTAGGACTTGCTGCGCCTCAGGTAGGTATTCTCAGAAGGATATTTGTAATTGATATCGGTGATGGAAAGACTGAATTCATCAACCCTAAGATAGAGAAAACAAAAGGCGTTCAGGAGGGTGTTGAGGGCTGTCTTTCATGTCCGGGTGAATACGGTGTTACAAGACGCCCGATGTATGTCACCGTGACAGCGCAGAACCGCTACGGCGATCAGTTTACAGTAAATGCAGAGGGTCTTTATGCAAAGGCTATCTGTCACGAAAACGATCATCTTGACGGTGTGCTGTTCAAAGAGCACGTTATAAGAAAGGTCGAGCCTCACGAATTTGATGAGGCGGAATAATTTATATGCAGGCTGAAAGGGTGGATTTATGAGAATTGTATTCATGGGGACGCCGGATTTTGCGGTGCCCTGTTTAGACGCCCTTATAAAGGACGGAAACGAAATAGCGGGAGTATTCACTCAGCCCGATAAACCCAAGGGCAGACGTGCAGTGCTTACGCCGCCGCCTGTTAAGGAAAGAGCTTTACAGGATAATATCAGGGTTTATCAGCCGGCAACGCTGAAAAACGGAGAGGCATTTGCGCTTTTGCAGGAGCTTGCGCCGGAAATGATAGTGGTTGTGGCATACGGCAAGATACTCCCGAAGGAAATACTTGATCTCCCGGAGAAGGGCTGTATTAACGTACACGCTTCACTTCTGCCTGAATACAGAGGTGCTGCGCCCATACAGCAGGCTGTTCTTGACGGGAAAAAGGTTACGGGCGTAACGGCAATGTATATGGATGTCGGTCTTGATACAGGCGATATGCTGATGAAGACCGAGCTTGATATAGGTGAGAACGAGACAGCCGAGGAGCTTCACGACAGATTGTCCCAGGCAGGAGCCGAGCTTATTGTAAAGGTCGTCCATGCGGCGGAAAAGGGAGAGCTTCAAAGGGAAAAGCAGGACGAAAGCAAGGCAAGCTATGTCGGAATGCTTACAAAGGAAATGTCAAAGATAGATTTCTCCGAAACGGCGCAGCAGGTGCATAATAAGGTCAGAGGTCTGTATTCATGGCCGGGGGCATCGGCTGCTGTCAGCGGAAAAAAGGTGAAAATACACAGTACCCGCCTTGCAAAGGGCAGCGGAACGCCGGGTCAGGTGCTTTCGTTAAAGCCGCTTATAGTTGCTTGCGGAGAGGGTGCGGTTGAAATAAAGGAACTCCAGCCGGAAGGCAAAAAGAGAATGGACGCTTCGTCATTTATCAACGGACTGCATATCTCATCGCCCGATGAGATAGTATTCAGCTGACGGACGGCGCTCCATTTCCGAAAGGATGATCGTTTTACGATGACTGCAAGAGAGGCAGCGTTCAAGGCGCTGAAAAGGGTAATGCTTGACGGCGCATATTCAAATCTTATACTTGACAGGATACTTTCAGGATCGGACCTGTCGGCAAGGGATAAGGCATTCACTTCAATAATTTTTTACGGAGTTATGGAAAAGCAGCTCCTTCTGGATTATAATATACAAAGGCTCAGCGACAGACCTCTCGGCAGCATAGAAAAACCTGTGCTTGTCATTCTGAGGATGGGTATGTATCAGCTGTTCTTTATGGAAAGCGTTCCGCAGAGCGCAGCCGTAAATGAAAGCGTAAATTTGTGTAAAGTAAATAAGCTTGACAATGCAAAAGCGTTTGTCAATGCGGTTTTACGCAGTGCTGTAAAGCTTAAAACTTTATACCTTCCCGATAAGAGAAAGGGTAAAAATAAGTATCTCTCGATAAAATATTCATGTCCGGAAGCGCTTGTAAGGCTGTGGCGCAATGCCTATGGCGATGAGATAACGGCGCAGATACTTGAGTCTCTCGAAGGCAGACCGCCTGTGACGGCAAGAGTAAATACGCTCAGAACAGATACCGATTCGCTTATCCGTATGCTTGAAGAAGAGGGGATAAAGGCTGTAAAAACAGATATACCTGATTGTATCATGCTTGACGGCGGTTCCCCATCGGAGCTTGCATCATTCAGCAAAGGGCTTTTTCATATACAGGATATGGCTTGTCAGATCTGCTGCGTTATACTTGGAGCAAGATCGGGGGAAACTGTAACAGACGCCTGCAGCGCACCCGGCGGCAAGGCTTTTACCTTGTCGGAAATGATGGAAAATAAAGGCAGGCTTATTTCCTGCGACCTGTATGAAAACAGATTGAAGCTTGTAAGGGACGGCGCACAGCGTCTCGGCATAAGCATGATCGAAACAACGGCGGGAAGCTCGTCAGACAGGGATGATATCCCGATGTCGGACAGGATACTTTGCGATGTACCCTGTTCGGGGCTTGGGATAATAAGAAGAAAGCCGGAGCTGAGATATAAAGAGGATACGGGCGCAGAAAGCCTTCCGCAGATACAGTATGACATTCTTTGCAATTGTTCACGCTTTCTCAGACCGGGCGGGAGGATGGTCTATTCGACCTGTACTCTTGATCCGGACGAAAACGGAAAAGTTGTAAGGCGGTTTCTGAGTGAGCATAAGGATTTCAGCCCCGCTGCAATAGAGCTTCCTTACGGGATCAGAAGGCGTATAGACGAGCCTGAAAATGAGCTTACTCTTTTTCCGGAAAAAAACGGTACAGACGGCTTTTTTATATCCCTTATCGTAAAGAGGTAAAATTCAAATAAAGGAGTGAGATATTTGGCAGATGAGCTTATTGATATCAAGTCGATGAACGAAAAGGAACTGAAAGATTTTTTTGAAGATCTTGGTCAGCCTAAGTTCAGAGCAGGTCAGGTGTTCTCATGGCTTCATAAAGGAGTAAAAACCTTTGACGAAATGACCAATATACCGTCGGATTTAAGAAAAAAACTTGTGCAAACCTGCTATATCTCATGCGCAGCTATTGAAAAAAAATTAATTTCGGCTTATGATAGTACAGTGAAGTATTTGTTCTCGTTCAGGGATGGAGAAACAGTTGAATCAGTTGTGATGAAATATCATCACGGCTACACGATATGCGTATCAACGCAGGCAGGCTGTAAGATGGGCTGTGACTTCTGTGCAACGGGAAAGGGCGGCTTCCGCCGTGATCTGAGGGCGTCGGAAATACTCTCGCAGATACAGACGGCTCAGCAGGATAACGGGATAAGGATATCCAATATCGTCCTGATGGGAATGGGAGAGCCGCTTGACAATTATGATAATGTGATCCGTTTTTTAGAGCTTGTAAGCTGTGAAAACGGACTTAATATAGGGATGAGACATATATCGCTTTCGACCTGCGGCATAGTGCCGAAGATATATGACCTTGCAGACAGGAAGCTGCAGCTTACGTTATCGGTATCGCTCCATGCGCCGAATAATGAGATACGCAGCCGGACAATGCCCGTAAATAAGAAGTATCCGATAGAGGAGCTGCTGAAAGCGTGCAGATATTATGCAGAAAAGACAGGTCGGAGAATATCCTTCGAATATGCAATGATCGATGGAGTAAATGACAGCGATGAATGTGCAAGGGAACTGGCTTCAAGGATACGGGGGATTCTTTCCCACGTCAACCTTATACCCGTTAACAGCGTCAGCGGCAGCGATTACCGCAAAAGCCGGGGCGACAGGCTCAGAAGCTTTATTTCTATACTTGAGCGCTCGGGTATAACGGCAACGGTCAGAAGGACTCTGGGGAGCGATATAAACGCTTCCTGCGGTCAGCTCAGATCTTCTGCTGCAAAGAATAAGGCAGCAAAGGGGGAAATAACAGGATGAAATTATACTCGCAGAGTGATATCGGTCTGATACGACAATCCAATCAGGATTATTGTTTGACCGGATACTTTCCGGACGGAGCCGCATGGGCTATAGTCTGCGATGGAATGGGCGGCGCAAACGGCGGCAGTACCGCAAGCCATGTTGCGACCGAAAGCATTGCGGAAACGCTTACTACAGGCTATCGTGAGGACATGACAGGGACAGAGATAAGCAATCTTATGAAGCTTGCTGTTGACTATGCAAATAAGTCTGTATATGAGATGTCCCGGTATGTAAGCGGTCTGGAAGGTATGGGTACGACCGTTGTCTGTGTAATAGCCAAGGACGAGAGACTCCATGTTGTACACGCAGGTGACAGCAGGGCTTATCTCTTTACGGGCGACAGCATAAGACAGATCACTACGGATCATTCCATCGTACAGGAGCTTGTCTCTGCAGGTCAGCTTACGAAGGAACAGGCAAGGATCCACCCGAACCGTAATCTTATAACAAGGGCGCTCGGAACCGAACCAAAGCTTGTTACGGATTATAATACGGTTGAATTCAAGGACGGCGCTAAGGTGATCGTCTGCACGGACGGGATGTCCAATTACATAACGGATGAAAGTCTGCTGGAATTTATTCGCTCAAACGATTGCGAAAAGCTTCCCGATATGCTTATTCAGAAGGCTAAGGAGCTTGGCGGCAGCGATAATATAACAGTGGCTGTCATATCAAGCTGATGCCGCAGCAGCGGCGCATGATCGGGGCTTTGCCCCTGACTTTATCCACTCCGGAGCAATACGGGCTATGAAGGCAGCATAACAGCTTTTGCAGACCGGCGCAGCCGGAGATAATATAAATAATTCAGACTAAGAACCGGAACTGAAAGGAGTAATATGAATGGACAAATATACCGGAAAAAGACTCGACGGCCGATATGAAATACAGGAGCTTATCGGCGTCGGCGGCATGGCTATGGTTTACAAGGCTCATGATACAGTAGATGACAAGACCGTTGCCATAAAGATCCTCAAGGATGAATTCCTCGGGAACAGCGAATTTATAAGACGTTTCAAAAATGAATCAAAGGCAATTGCAGTGCTTTCACATCCTAATATCGTGAAAGTAAATGATGTAAGCTTCGGTGACAAGATACAGTACATCGTAATGGAGTACATTGACGGTATCACCCTCAAGGAATACATCGGACACCAGGGTGTTATCCCGTGGAAAGAGGCTGTACATTTTACGGTGCAGATACTTCAGGCACTCCAGCATGCTCACGAAAAGGGAATAGTTCACCGTGATATGAAGCCGCAGAATATCATGCTTCTGCAGGACGGCTCTATCAAGGTGATGGACTTCGGCATTGCAAGATTTTCAAACAATGAAACAAAGACAATGACTGATAAGGCTATAGGCTCAGTCCATTATATTGCGCCCGAGCAGGCAAGAGGCGATAAGACAGACGGCAAGGCTGATATTTACAGCGTCGGCGTAATGCTTTATGAGATGCTTACAGGCAAGCTTCCGTTTGAGGCTGACAGCGCCGTATCCGTTGCAATAATGCAGATGCAGAGCGATCCCAAGCCGCTTCGTGAGATCAATGACAATATACCCGAGGGACTTGAGGAGATAACGCTCAAGGCAATGAGAAAGGAGCCTTCACAGCGTTATAACGGCGCAGGCGAGATGCTTGAAGCTGTAGAGATGTTCCGCAGGAACCCATCCATTAAGTTCGGCTATAACTATTATGTTGATGAAAACCCGACAAAGAAATTTGACGATAAGGGCAGCAATCCTCCCGCACCGCTTACCGAGGATGAGTATGACAATAATGAGGAATACGAGATCTACGAGGGCGAGGAAGCAGTTAACCGTCCGAGAATGATCGTTAAATGGATAACTGTTCTTGTTGCAGTGCTTGTTGTAGGCGCAATTGCTTTGCTGATGTATATGATGATAAGCACAGGCATAAAGGCAAGTGAATCCAAGGATGTTGATGTTCCGGAATTTGTCGGCAAGATGTACGACCAGATAAAGGCAGATAAGAGCTATAAATTCAAATTTGAAATTTCTGCCGACTATGTAAAGGATAAGCCGATAAATGTTGTTCTCAAGCAGGATCCGGCGCCTCATTCAAAGGAAGTAAAGGAAAATGCAACCATCAAGCTTGTCATCAACAGTACAAGCACAACAACAGAAGTTCCGAAGGTAAAGAACTATCCCGAGAATGACGCTATTGCAAAGCTCGAGCAGAAGAATTTCAACTATTATGTTGCAAGAGTAAACAGCGCCGAGGTAAAGAAGGGCGTTGTTATGGACTGCTCACCGCAGGAGGGCATGCAGCTTGAGATCGGTACGACTGTAACGCTTATCGTAAGCGACGGTCCGGGTACAGAGAAGATCGAAGTGCCTGATGTTGTAGGTATGTCATATGATGCAGCCCAGTCATCACTTGAAGCTCAGGGCTTTACGACACAGAGAAGTGTTGTTCCGAGTGATAAGAGCGAAGGACTTGTAGTAGCTACCGACCCGCTTGCAGGAAACCTGCTTGCAAAGGGTACGCTTGTTACAATTCAGGTAAGTGACGGAAGTAAGGCGGTAACATCCATCAAATACACTCTGAACAACTTCCCGAAGAATGAGGGCGCAGAGGTCAGAGTAACAGTATTTGCAGACGGCACAAAGATAGACGAATTCCTCGGAGTTCCGTATGAGAACCTTCTCAGACAGATCGAGGTAGTACCGTCAGGCGCAACGAATTATCAGAAGACAGTTACAGTAATGATAGATAATGTCAAGTATCAGGAGTTTATCTTCAACTTCAAGACCAGAGAGGTAAGACAGACATTTATCAATACGAATTACAAGCCCAAGAAGGAAATGAAGTTAGAGTCAAGCACATCAAGCAAGGCATCCGACGCATCTGATGAGTCAGACAGCAGCGGAGAGGATTCAGAGTCAGAGGTATCCATTGATTATTCAGGTCCCGATAAGCCGCAGTCTGATTCACTTGAGGAGCAGATAAAAATTTCCATCGGCAATATCGAGCATGAACTCAACAGATTCTATTATACAGACGCAGCTTATGAGCAGGGTCAGGCTATTGTAGCAGAGTACACAGAGAAGATCAGTGCAGCTGCAAGTCCCGAGGAAGCAAAAGCATTCGAAAACGAGGCTATGGACAAGCTCAGCACAGTACCTCGTTCAACAACGCCGGTTTGATGATATATTTGATGATATAATCGAATAAAAGACATATGCCGTCCCTGTTGCGGGGGCGGCATAGTATTATCAATTATGGAGGATGAAAATGGATAAAATACTTACAGTCGTGGGGATAGTGTACCTGATAGCTGCAAACAGCTTTGCTGTATATCTTACAGTATATGATAAAATAGCCGCAAGAAAGAACAGAAGAAGAGTACCCGAAAATACTCTTCTTCTCACAGCTGCGCTAAGCGGATGCATAGGGATGTATTTAACGATGAGGATAATACATCACAAGACAAAGCATCCTAAATTCATGATAGGAATACCTGTTATTTTCTTTTTGGAATTATTGGCGGTAATAGCTCTTGCGATTGCTCTGACCCCAAAACTATAAGCTCAAAGCTCAAAGTCTGACAAAAAGGTCATTCCGAACGCAGTGAGGAATCTTTCTGATAAAGCTGCTTTCAGGAATAAGATCCTTCGCTGCGCTCAGGATGACAAAGTAACCTTGTTAATGTCTGTTACTGAATCATAAAAATGCTTTGAGATTTTCGATATGGCGCTGCTCGGTTTTAATGAAACGCTCGGCAAAGCGCTTTGTTGAATCGCTTGCATTTTCGCACTGTGAAATATCATGGGTAAGATCAACAATACCGGTGTTTGTGCCTTTTATCATTATTTCTGCAATGTGATCGTCAGAACATTCGCCGAGGGTCTGCATCTGTATAGCGCCCCACATTGTAGCCTTCTGAAAGGGCGAGTTACCCTTAGGAAAAGCGCCTGCGTCAATGAGTGACTGCTCTGCTTTTGCCTTAGCCTGAGAATAGTCGTTGTATTGTTCCTCGATCTCCTCACGCAGGGCAGGATCATCGGTTTTCTGTAAAACCGTCCCGGCTGCTTCAAGACCTGTTTCAGCAAGCTGATAGATATCGCCTAAAAGCTGTTTGTCATCATAATGCATATAAATACACTCCTATGAAAAATATTTGCCTGCTGCGATCTCAGAGAGAGAAAGCGGCGGGCTTTTTTTGTCATTAATATTATTGCCATGTTTTGTACAGTTATTCAAAAAAGTGCCAATTTTGTTCTGCCGATCATACTATGTAATAGCTTGCAGCTCGTTGTTAATAATTACTGACAGCAGCCTGGATTAACCACTGCGACAACTGCCTTCAATAAGGGAAGGCGAGGATTTGAAGTCATGCTATTGTCTGCATTTTAAGGGGATAAGTGACGCCCCAAGAGTCCGCATGACGATTGGCTTGCCGGACTTATGCAGAGTGAGTGCAGCTGACAGAGAGGTCGGTATTTTTTGCCGTCAACCTTGTGAAGTATTCCGGTACCGTCAATATAATCTGTAATCTGCAAGCTGTAAGCTGATATCCGCGACGACCGAAAGGGAGGAGTATAGATATGGATGTAATACGACAGATAGAGAATTCCGAGTTTTTCATAGAACCGATACCAAAAAAAGTAAGCGAAGCAATGGCATATGTGCCATTCCAGAATGCAGGAAAGCTGTACTCACCGGAACAGGGATTGTGTATGGGGACATTGTTTCCGGAATTGAATTTCCCGTTCAAAGCGGGGAAAATGGGAGGGGACGAGAAATGAGTGAGCGAGAAAAGCTGCTTAGAAAGCTTTCAGCGGTAGAATTTGCCGCACATGAGCTTCATGTATATCTTGATACACACCCGAATGATAAGTCAGCAGGGGCGGCTGTTAGAAAGTATGATGAACAGTGCCGTAAGCTTCAGATCGAATACCAGAGCAAATTCGGACCGCTTACCCCGTCAGAGGACGGCAGCCGCTGGGCATGGATAGCAGACCCGTGGCCATGGAATAATGAGGAGGGCTGAGAATGTTTGTATATGAGAAAAAGCTGCAGTACCCTGTAAATATCAAGCAGCCTAACCCGAAGCTTGCCAAACTTATCATATCCCAGTACGGCGGACCCGATGGAGAGCTTGGTGCATCACTGAGATATCTGAGTCAGCGATACAGCGTGCCATATCCTGAGGTCAAAGCTGTACTGACGGATATAGGCGTTGAAGAACTGGGGCATCTGGAGATGATCGGAACGATAGTCTATCAGCTTACAAAGAATCTTTCAGTTGAGGAAATAAAAGCTGCAGGGCTTGACCAGTACTTTGTCGATCATACAACAGGCATATATCCAGCCGCTGCAACAGGTGTGCCGTATTCTGCCGCAAGTATGCAGGTCAAAGGCGATATAATAGCGGACATTCACGAAGACCTTGCAGCAGAGCAGAAGGCAAGAGTGACTTATGATAATATCCTGAGAATGTGTGATGATCCCGATGTGCTTGACCCGATAAGATTTTTGCGTGAACGTGAGATCGTGCATTACCAACGTTTCGGCGAGGCATTGAGACTTGTTACAGATAAGCTTGACAGCAGGAATTTTTATGCATTCAATCCCGAATTTGATAAATGATATATCAATTGATAGTGAGTAAATAGGCTCACTCCCAAATTTTGTGTAAGCACTCTTAACGGGCTATACTGTAATAAAACTGTTAATGGTTATGTTTTAGCATAGCTTTTCTTTTATCCCCCGTCGGTATTACCAGTGCCGGCGGGGTTTTCGTTGCACAATAAGATCCTTCGCTGCGCTCAGGATGACAGGCTTTTTTCTCAAAGCATTATGTCAAGCCTAATTTTTCCATAAGGGCGGCTTGAAGAACAGCGGAGAAATTAATGTGGTTCTTTTCTGCTGCTGTGTTGAGCCATGACGGAATGGTGCAGTTTTTGCGGATCGCCTTTTTTCCATATTTTTCACTGTAACTGTCCATGTCAAGAACAATTGCATTTACAAATTCACCGTCATTTTCAATTTTAATGTCGGTTATTTTTGAGGACTTTGGAACAGGATTTCCGTCCTCAAGTTCGTCAAGTACCCAGCCTGACGCTGCATCAACCGCCATTTCAATGGATTCCGTAAGATCTTTGCCCTGAGCTACACAACCCGGCAGATCAGGAAAAGTTATACAATAGCCGTCTGATTTCTCAAGCGGTGTAAAGTATGCGGGATAAACAAGTTTCATTGTGATTACCTC
>DEHG01000018.1:0-464 GCA_002351795.1 Ruminococcaceae bacterium UBA2806
CGGCTGTCAGAGACATCCTGAACCTTAAGGCATACTCTGAATCGTGAGTTACTGTCGATCTGATCATCTACAACACCGCCAGGTTTCTGTGTCGCAAGTACAAGGTGTATTCCGAGAGAACGTCCGACACGGGCGATGGAAACAAGGTCGCGCATGAATTCAGGTTCTTCCTTTTTCAGTTCAGCGAATTCATCAGCAACTATTACAAGATGAGGCAGCGGTATTTCCGCCATACCTGAAAAATAAGCCTTTCGGTATTTAGTCAGATTATTTACACCGACTGAAGAAAAGATACGCTGACGTCTTTCGACTTCTCCCCTGAGAGATTTAAGCGGGCGGGTGATATCCCTGTCGATATTTGTGATCTTACCTACCATATGAGGCATATTATCAAAAAGATCCGCCATGCCTCCGCCTTTGTAGTCTATGATAACGAAGTTTACATCATGGGGATGATAACTGAC
>DEHG01000018.1:565-1178 GCA_002351795.1 Ruminococcaceae bacterium UBA2806
ATACCGTGAGGACCATGTCCATATTCAGATGCATCCTGAATATCAAGTGAAAACAGCTTATTGTTTGCCATCATACCTACAGGTGCTGCAAGGCTTTCTGTTCTGTGTCCGTTTCTCCATCTCTTTTCGAGGTCAAGATGTTTTACAGAATTCACATTGAAGCCTTCGAGAAAATTAATGCCGGAGGGTATCATTGTACCGCCGTTAAGTTCTTCTGTTTCAATGGCTGCCATTCTTCTTGCAAAGGAATCCATTATTTTTCTTCCTAATGTGGGATCAGGTGTGAAATATGCCCGTTCATTGTAATAATTCCTGTTATAGGCGGCAGACTCATTTCCGATATCAATAATAAATTTACAGTCGGGCGGCAGATAATAGATATCATCAAAAAGATAGATAACACTGACTCCTATATCTTCGGGAAGTGATGAAAGAATGGAATATACCGGTTCCGAGAGCATCTGCTGTCTGCTGCCGAGAAAGATAACATAATGGGGGTGAAGCTCTTTTTTTGAATTGCCGTATTCGTTTTTGCTTTTGCTTCCAAGACGTTTTTTAAGCAGATCATCAATAATTTCACATAATTCTGAAACACGCTCATCATCAAAAGCAA
>DEHG01000018.1:1445-3240 GCA_002351795.1 Ruminococcaceae bacterium UBA2806
TGAGCGGAAAGCTGTTCCATTTCGTCTGTCTGGATCTGAAAGGCATTCAGTTCTGATCTTGTCTTTACATCTACGCACAGTCTTTCATATCCCATGCCTATTCTGACAGACAAAAAGTCGTTATCCGCAGGATTTCTTTCCCAAAGTTTTTTGCGCAGCTGCTCTGTGATATGTATACATTCTTCGGGAGGAGGATTTTCATTGCTTATAATTCTTTGCTGGATATCAGCCGCCTGATTGATCTTTGCTTTCTGTTCACGGATATAGGCTTCATATTTTTCAACGCACATCTTCTGGAAAGCTTCCATTTCTGCTTTCTGCTTTTTGTTCATTTTGGACGATTTGACCATATTGATAGCAGAAGGGATCAATCCGGCAGTACGTGCCAGTAAAAATGCAGGTGAAAAACTGCCCCCGACCATACTCAATGCGACCATAAATGCATTGCTGAGCATAAAAGAACCGGCACCCATCATTCCAGAGTTTGCTGCCATTGATGCCAGTTGCGGAGGATTTGAAAGTACGATCATATCCCTGGGCAAACGTTCGCGCGTTCTTGGTGAACGGTGATAACGTGGGACAGGCTGTGTTCTGTCATAATGCCTGACTTTTTCATCAGAATATTCGTCAACAGGCTTTCGAAGCCGTACAGAGCTGCCGGTATTCTCAAAATACAGAACACCCTCTCTCAGGATGATCCGGCAGGTAAAGATCGAAATAATATCCTCCGAGTGCAGCATCATTGCTGAAACTCTTCTGCCGTTGACAAAAAGCCCGTTGGTGCTGTTCTGATCAATTACAGAATAGGAACCGTTTGAACAGCGTATCTGAAAATGATTTTTTGAAATATAGGGAAATGTGATCCGTATATTATTTGCTTCTCCTCTTCCACCGCTGACAGTTCCGTTATACGGTAATTTATAGCAGCAATTGCTTTTTCCGGTCAGTGTAGTATAAAATATTTTAATATTATCGGTCAGCTTTTCCGGCATATCTGAAGTTAATGTAATGGTTTTATAATTATCAGATCTGAGCTGTGCGCAAAGGCTGCTTCCTCTGCATAAAAGAATAATATGTTTTTGTCCGAGACTGTCTATTTTTAAATTATCCTTTTTACCGCTGCCTACACTGATACTTTCACCATTTTTAAGGGTTTGATAATAACTTTTATCATCAATAACAAGTGTGAGTGCAAATTCCATTTATTCACCTCATTTTTTATCAGATGAAGCCTGTTCTTTTGCGGGATCATCACTTTTCTTTTTTCCGCCCGCCTACGGCGGGCGGAAAAAAGAAAACATTAAAATGCTCTAAAGCTTGATATAGCCTGTGTTTTGACAATATTGTGTATGGGAAGTTTGAATAATTCATTCAAATAAAGCCTCAAAATTCATACTTTGTATTATAAAGCAACCAAAATACCAACAACTATAAGCACGATTAGTAGACCTACTGCAATTTTTGTCTTGCCACAAAGAAAACAAAAGATCATAACACTTATATAAGCTCCCATAAAAGCACCACTTGGTCCTGCTACAAAAAACAATATCACACATATTGCAATGGGTACTAATATTATAATTAAAATTCCTAGTACTGTGTTTTTTTTATCTTTTTCTGGAGTATTTTCATTTTGATTGTTGTTGTCTGCAAAGTCGCTGTCCTTATTTCCTGTAGAGGCTGGTTTTTCCTTGAAGGTTTGTGCTCCGACGGTTTTATCATCAACTGTATTGACCTGACTGGCTTTACGTCTGGGCTGAGCCATTGTTTCCCCGCTGTCATCCCATTCGTTGCC
>DEHG01000018.1:3377-4414 GCA_002351795.1 Ruminococcaceae bacterium UBA2806
CCCATTGTTTTATCGGTGCTTTGCTTTGCTCTGAATGACGTTTTTTCTCTGACTGTGTCGCCAGCAGTAGAATCGTTCTCATCATATCCGTTAAAAGTGCTGCCGGAAAATGTCTTTCCTCCTACAGTTGTATCACCGGATATTGTTTCTTCATATGTAGTATCCTGCGATGCCGGCGCTTTTTTACTGCCCATTGAATTAAGATCTGCAAGCATTTCCGATGCATGCTGATATCTTTTGGACTTATCCGGTTCACAGGCTTTCAGCACTATCCTTTTAAGCTCAGGCGAGCCTTTTTTAGGCGGCGGTAGCTTTTCTCCCCTCAGTCTTCGGGCTATTGCCTCTTCCTCCTGACTGACATTCGGAACTGTCGGCGGCAATGGCAGAAACGGAAGACGTCTTTCATTCAACACCCAATACAGAACGAGACCCAGAGAATATATATCTACATTTGGACCATAAGACTGATTATTGAAGACTTCCGGTGCCATATATTTGCCTGTACCTGCTCTTGTCGCATTGGTGTAATGATTCATTTCCCTGGAGATACCGAAATCTCCTAACTTGAATTCATTGTATTTGTTTATAAATATATTATGAGGCTTTATATCACGGTGAACTATATTCCTGCTTTCACAAAGTTCAAGCGCGCTGCATATATCCCGTGCTACTCCCTGGGCTACTGCCTCGTCATTCCCGAATTTTTTTATAGCATCAAGCATCGGGGTAAGCAGTTCCATCTTCATAAAAAGAGTGTAACCCATACCATCCGGATTTTCCCTGTATTCAAGATCATCCGAGCTGACTATATTCGTATGTGTCAGACTGCGCATATAATCATATTCCTTCGCAAAGGAATCAAGTTCAGATCTGATCCGGGCTTTTATGCTTACTTCATCATAACCTTCAGACTGCATTTCATGAATAGCTTCGGGATCAGGCGGAATATTCATTACTTTGACCGCTGCTTTTTCAACTTTGCCAAGTCTGTCACGTTCGATCTCATATACTGCCCCGAATCCGCCTTTTCCAAGAAC
>DEHG01000120.1:0-1581 GCA_002351795.1 Ruminococcaceae bacterium UBA2806
ATTTATAGATAAATATACAAAGTTTCATATGAAAATTTGTAAGATTTGATGTTAAAAAAATCTTGAATTGATTAAAAATTATAGTATAATTAATGTAGAGGCTTTATAGTGAATAAGAATGCCATTTATAAGTTGCTGTTAGGAGGATTTTAGTATGAAAGCCAAAAAACTCAAAAAGAAAGTGCGTTCAAAAAAAGGTCTTACATTGGTTGAGATTCTTATTGGTGTAACTATTGTAGTAATTGTATTTGCATCTACTCTTGGCGCAATGGTAGGCGGATTTACGACTACACTTTATAATGCCGATGAAAACAGAGCAGCTATTCTTAATGCATCTCTTAATGAGATTATTATGAATACTTTGGGTAAAATGAATATCAGCGACAGTGCCGGAGCTGATGATGTTATCATGGATATTCAGTCGTCAAATCCAACAAGCAGCGCAATAGTAGCGGCTGTGACTGCGTCTGTTCCCGAAGCAAAGTATGTACCGGCTACAGTTGACGGAAGCGGAAAACCTACAGTTGTATTTTCGGAAAATGAAAATTATCAATATTCATTGATCCCTAATGTTGATCTACCTATGGATAACCATTCTTCTCCCGGTTCTACTTATTCTGTCAAGGGAATACAGATAAAGACAAGATTTGCATCTGCTTCCGGTGCAATTATTTATGAGTCGTTTGTTCCGTTTATGGGTTGATAGGAGGTAGGTTAAATGAAAATCAAAAATACTAAAAAAGCCTACACGCTTGTAGAACTGTTAGTAACAATTACAATTCTCTCAATTACTGCAACTATGGGAATAGGAATATTTTCAAGTGCAATGCAGAATTATTCCAGTGCATCAGTCACTGCAAAAGAGCAGGAAAAGGCTTATGAGATCGAAAACTTTATATTGAGGCATGCAAGAGTAGCGTCAGACGTATATTTTATTACTAATGATAACAGTCTTTACAGTAATTCAAATTATATAGATCATATTGCTTCAACCGAGGCGGCTATTTCTCTTGATGATGCTATAGGCGGCGTTATTACTTGCGAAGCAGATTCAAAGAAGTTTTCGTATCATGATAAATTTTTTGATGAGGACAGCGATGTAGTCAGTGATGGTGATCTTACTATAATCGGCATTGACAGTATTGAGTTTGGTCTTAGAAAACAAAAAGCGAATGCATCTGAAGCAAGTGATGATTCCTTTGCATATCTTACATATAAGATAAATATGTCTGAGGGTTATTCTGTAAACGGCGCAGTAATGCTTTATAACTGCTCCAATATTGTATTCCCGTATGATCCCGATAACTTTGTTGAAACGACAACTGATACAGCTGCCAATACGTTTAAAGTTGGTGATCCTGATTTTAATACAGGTATTGCTTTCCTGAAGAAATAATATAATATTTAATATTATTCAAACAGAGTTTGCAGCACTTATAGGGTGCTGCAGCTCTTTTTTGTACTGAAAATCTCAAATCAATGATGAAAGCGCAGGATGATAATTTTTCTGTCAAATATAACAAAATAAAAGAAATAATTCTGTAAGGGTAAAAACAATATTTCTATTGAAAAGATTTAAAT
>DEHG01000120.1:1635-8539 GCA_002351795.1 Ruminococcaceae bacterium UBA2806
TGTACGCTTATAATGAAAATATAACTAAAGTTCTGTTTGTCAGAAAAACGGAAAGGATTTGATCTTATGATGGACGATCAGAGTTTTGAAAAAATAGAAACAATTTGCGCTAAAGGTGAGGATCTTGCGGAGCAGGAATGTTATGAACAGGCAATAGAGGAATACAAAAAAGCTCTGGAGCTTGTTCCGGAACCCAAATATGATTATGAAGCTTCGGTATGGATATATGCTGCTATCGGTGATGCATATTTTATGCTTGATGAATATGAAAAAGCTCTTGATGCGTTTATTCAGGCAAGAAAATGCTATGGCGGTCTTGAAAGCTCTTTTGTACTTCTGAGAACGGGCGAATGTTATTTCGAGCTTGAGGAGTTTGATAAAGCAAGAGAAGCTCTTACAGGAACGTTTATGCTTGAAGGCGAAGAGATCTTTGAATCTGAAAATGAAAAATATCTCATGGCAATAGCAGATCTTGTACAATAATATTGTAGTGTGTTGGTCTGATATTTAGTATAATGGATATAAGATAAATACTATGGAAGAATTTGGTTTTATGGTAGCAAATAATCCTTTTCTTCCGCTTTTATCCCCTGCCTATTTTGAATGGGCTTACAGCAAGCTTTTAAAATAAAAAGAATTTATATGGAGCTATGGTACTGTGAAATTTCTATAGCTCCGTATATTTTTTGCTAAAATATAGCGAAAAAGGCTTTACTTTATTTAAAAAATATGTTATTATTATATTGAATTTACAGATCCGCAATGCGGTAATACTTTTTAAGGGGGTAATCCTATGTCACTTATCAAAAAATGTGCGGCTGAATGTCTCGGTACCTTTGTGCTTGTAGTATTTGGCTGCGGAACTGCCGCCGCTTTGAAATGCAACGGTGCTGACCCGAATGCTGCTTATTTTATGACAGCTCTTGCTTTCGGTCTTGTCATTGTTGCTATGGCTTATTCTGTCGGAAATGTATCGGGCTGCCATATCAATCCGGCTGTTTCTATCGGTATGCTATGCAGCGGCAAAATGACCGTAAAGGAATTCTTTGCCTATATCGCAGCTCAGTTTATCGGCGGTATACTTGGAGGGCTTGTACTTTTCGGGCTGCTTCCAGGCTCAGGCTACGGCGCAAACGGACTTTATGATAATAATGTCTGGGCGTCACTGCTTATTGAAATAATCCTGACATTTGTTTTTGTATTTGCCATTATCGGAGTTACCTCAAGAAAACAGTTTGGTTCTGCCGCAGGTATAGTTATCGGTCTTACACTGACACTTATCCATATTTTCGGCATACATTTCACAGGTACATCCGTTAATCCCGCAAGAAGCTTCGGTCCGGCTATTTTTGCAGGCGGTGATGCTTTCATAAATGTATGGGTATTCATTGTTGCTCCTCTTGCAGGAGGCGCTCTTGCAGCTGTCGTATACAAGCTGATCGACGGTAATGCAGAAAAGGAAGAAGAAGCAGAAGCACCTGCTGCGCCTGTAAAACAGACTTCAAGACCTTCCGACAGCAGAAACAAAAAGAAGAGAAGATAAAGACATACAGCCAGGGCATAAAGTCAGGTTCAGCTTTATTAAAGTGAATTATCGGGGCTGCTGCATTGTGATCGCAGCAGCCCTTTCGTTTTGTTTTATGATGAAAAATCAGTTATTATATTTTATAAATAAAGTATGGAAATTACCGCAGGATGTGTTATAATAATGATATATTTATTATTATTAAACGGAGGATAGATATGTCGGAAGTATACAAAAATGAAGATATCCCTGTTAATGATCCTGCCCTTGCGGGACTTGATGATGAGGATGAAAGTATACCGTCCTCCGAGCGTTTCAGAAGAAAGATATTCAAGATGGTATCGGTCGGTGTTGTTGACGTTTTTATAAATCAGTTCTATGATGTGCTGAGTACAAGCATGCTGATAATCAATCTTGTCATTACTATTCTGAATACATATGATCCTATAAGAGCTGAATACGGATTTATCTTTGATCCTGTCGAGCTTGTCACCGTTATTTTTTTCGGGATAGATTATGTACTCCGGCTGTATACCGCAAAATGTCTTTATCCGAATAAAAGTCATGGAAGGGCTGTTATAAAATACATCTTTTCGTTTACAGGGATAATTGATTTCCTGTCATTTTTCCCGTATTTCCTGCCTACATTTTTTCCGGCGGGAGCGGCTGTTTTCAAGATGTTCCGTGTTGCAAGGATACTGAGACTTTTTCGCATAAATGCCTATTATGATTCCTTTAACGTTATTATTGAGGTAATAATGAGAAAGAGACAACAGCTCATGTCCTCAATGTTCATTATTCTTGTTATGATGCTTGCTTCAAGTCTGTGTATGTACAGCATAGAAAACCCGTATCAGCCCGAGGTTTTCAGCAATGCTTTTTCGGGAATATGGTGGGCTGTTTCCACCCTGCTTACAGTGGGCTATGGGGATATCTATCCGATCACTACGGCGGGAAGATTATTCGGGATCGTAATAGCCTTTCTCGGAGTAGGTATTGTTGCAATACCTACCGGTATCATTTCGGCGGGTTTTGTCGAGCAGTATTCACGGCTTCAAAGCATAAATTCCGGCGAGGTCGAGGATGTTAACTTTATACGCATAGCGCTGAAAAAGTCCGACCGATGGGTCGGAAAGCGGATAATGGATCTCGGTCTGCCGGCAGGCATGATAGTTGCCGTGATACAGAGAAAGGATGATACAATTATCCCGAGGGGAAATGTACGTCTTGCCGAGGGAGATCTTGTTGTTGTCGGGGCGGATTCAATAAAGGGCGACAAGCCCGTATATATGAAAGAAATAACCATATGCCGCAGTCACCGCTGGAACGGACAGGTGCTGAGGGAACTGGATATTTCACGTCAGACCTTTATTGTTATGATAAAGCGTGGAAATGAGACGCTGATCCCGAAAGGTGATACAATATTCAGGGATGGAGATATAGTGATCCTTTATTCCAAAGTAAAGGATAAAATATCCGACGATGAAAAATCGGAGGAACTATGATAAATATAATTGAAAATTCAAATGGAGTGAGTATTATGAGAAAAACAAAGATAATCTGCACACTGGGACCTTCAACGGAAAATGAGGACATTCTCAAAGAATTGATGCTCTCAGGTATGGATACGGCACGCATAAATATGTCCCATGGAACATATGAGGAGCATAAGGCAAAAATGGATAAAGTCAAAAAGCTTCGCAAAGAGCTTGACAGACCTGTCGCCATACTTCTTGATACAAAAGGACCCGAAATAAGAACAGGCAATTTCCCCGAAAAAACTTTACTCGAAGCGGGTCAGAAATTTACACTGACAACTGTTCCATGTGACGGTGACAAAGAGCATTGCTCCATAACCTTTGCAGGACTTCCCGATGATGTTAATATAGGCACAAAGATACTGATTGATGACGGTCTTATCGAAATGGAGGTTATTGAAAAGACAGATACCGATATTGTATGCAAGGTGCTCAACGGCGGAGCTGTATCATCACATAAAGGTATAAATGTTCCCGGTATAACCCTGTCGCTTCCTTTTCTCAGTGACAGAGATAAGGAAGACCTTAAATTCGGTATTGAACAGGATGTGGATTTTGTTGCAGCATCCTTTACAAGAAGTGCAGAGGATATCAGTGAAATGAAAGCCTTTCTTGAAAAGAACGGCGGCTCGGATATCCGTATCATTGCAAAAATAGAAAACAAAGACGGTGTTAACAATATAGATGAGATAATACGTGTTTCTGACGGCATAATGATCGCAAGAGGAGATCTGGGAGTCGAGATACCTATAGAAGAGATCCCTGTAATACAGAAACTGCTCATCAAAAAAACAAGAAATTCTGATAAACCCGTTATAACGGCTACTCAGATGCTTGATTCAATGATGAAAAATCCTCGTCCCACCAGGGCAGAAACAACGGATGTGGCAAATGCGATATATGACGGTACAAGCGTTATAATGCTTTCGGGCGAAACGGCTGCGGGTGCTTTCCCTGTTGAAGCTGTCAAAACTATGGCAAATATCGCCGTAACTACAGAAAATAATATTAATTATATTGACCGTTTTAAAAAAATAGATTTAAATGAGCGTCCTGATGTAACATCGGCAATATCTCATGCCGCCTGTACAACGGCTCATGATCTGGGCGCATCGGCTATACTGACCGTATCAAAGAGTGGCAGCACATCCCGTATGCTTTCAAAGTTCCGACCGGAATGTCTGATAATCAGCGGTACTCCGAGTGAAAAGGTCTGGAGACAGACTAATATGTCCTGGGGCATTTATCCGATAATGATAGAGGAAAAGGATAATACGGATGAGCTTATCAATCATGTGATAGATGTTTCACAAAGCAAAGGGCTGCTCAAAAACGGAGATCTGGTTGTTCTTACAGCGGGTGTACCCTTGGGCGTATCAGGAACTACAAATCTTATGAAGGTTCATCTTGTGGGAAATATCCTGTGCAGAGGCGGGGCTATTGTAAACGATCTTTCGGCACATGGTCATCTTTCTGTCTGCAAAAGCGATGAAGAAGCCCTGCTTAACTGCAGGGAGGGTGAGATCCTTGTAATACACGAGACAAACAACAGCCTGCTGCCGGTAATGAGAAAATGCGCCGCAATTATTACCGAAACAGACGGAACGGACAGTCATGCTGCGATCGTAGGTCTTGCACTTAATAAGCCTGTAATTGTAGGTGCAAAAAATGCTACGGCTTTACTGAAAAACGGCGCAAATGTCAATGTCTTTGCAGGAAAGAGTGTTGTAACGACAGCTACAACAAAGGTGTGAACAAAGACTGTGCAGTAAAGCAGAATAAAGGGCAGCCCCGAAAAAACTTGTTTGTCATAGACTGAGGGTGGGGCAGAATTGTACGGATTCCCTTTTTTTATAATTCGATTGACACGCAGAAGAGGATCTTACAGGCTGATCTGATTATCAGAATGGAGGAAAATATATGAAAAAAATGTTTGCTGTTCTATTATCGTCGCTCATGCTTTGTTCGGCGGCTGCCTGTGGTCAGCCTGATGAAACAAAGAGCAGCGTACAGTCCCAAGCGACTGCTTCTTCCGAAGCAGTTTCCGGAGTATCGGCTGCGGAGGTGTCAGAGGATGATCCTTTTGCAGTGGAAAGCGTTGCTCCGGCGGAGGAACACGATATAGTCAAAAGTCTTGACGAAATACTTGATAAGTATAAGTATGAGGGTGTTGTCTATGCCGTAAAGGGCGGCGAGGTGATCTATTCTGCCGCAAGAGGCAAGCTTGAGGACGGAAAGGATGCCGATATCGGGATACCTATGCCTGTCGGGTCGATATCAAAGCAGTTTTGCGCCGCTGCGATACTCCTTTTGCAGGAGAAGGGAAAGCTCAGCATTGATGATAAGCTTGATAAGTATTTTCCTGAATATGAATACGGTAATATGATAACGCTTAAAGAAATGCTCAGCATGAGATCGGGTTTACCTGATATCACTCAGGAAATGATAGATAGTATCCCTGAGGATAGTACAGACGAGGAAAATACCGCAGCGATTGAAAAGCAGATATTTGAGATGCAGCTTATTGATGAACCCGATACTGTGTTCAGATATTCAAATATCAATTTCATATTACTTGGGAATATTGTTGAAAAGGTAAGCGGCGAGAAGTATATTGATTTCCTTCACAAAAACTTTTTTGATCCGCTTGGCATGAAGCATACGGGAAATATTGCTGAAATGAAAGCGTCCGCAGAATGGGCAGGCGGAGTCATGTATGAAAAAATTGACGCTCAGCCCGGTATAACAAAGGGTGCGGGAGATCTTCTGTCAACAGGGGAGGATATCAATATCTGGCTGAAAGCTTTGTCTGAAGGAAAAGTGATAACTGAAAAAAGCTTCAAAGCTATGATAACGGATTATTCATCTGGCGAGGGCTACGGATACGGCATACGCTGTCCGTTTTTCGGAGGGATAGGTCATCCCGGAAGTATAGGGATTTATACATCCTTTGACTATATAAATACGGATGAGGATGTCGTGCTGTTCTTCACAAGCGGAAATTTGAATTCAGGCAATATGACTCCGTTTGCATCCTCAATTCTTAATGAGATAAGAATGTGATGTTTTTTTAATATCAATATATTGCATTTCCGGATACTAAAATGCAAGTTTTCGGATATGCCTATTGTAAGTCGGAAAAATTTGTGCTATAATTATTCTTACAGTTAAACATTTGATTATGGATAAAGACAGGAGGTATGAATATGAAAACAAGCAAATTTTCTTTTATTGGTCTTATCTTATCGGGGATCTTTGCCGGCATTGCGTTTGTCTTATGCTTCAGCATATTTGATATAATGGCACAGGCATTTTTTGAGCTGAAGCTGTTGTTTATGCTTTTCAATGTATTTACGGTAATGTTTTTGGCGTGTTTCAGCGGATTCATGTCACAAAAGCTGACTATGCCGATGTTTGTGGCGATAGCTGCCGTATCAGGCATTTATACGCTTATCCAGTTCACGATTTTTATTCTGTTCAGTCTTGTTTTTGTAGATGTACAGACAGGATGGTATGTACTTGTCGAACTGCTTCTTCATTTTGTTTACCTGGCAATAGTACTTCCGATAGGGAAGGCTGGATATACTATTGCACATAGGAAAAGCTGACGGAGTTATCATTTCCGGAATAAAAGTTTTTTGTTTCATTATATAAGGAGTAATAAAATTATGGCAGAAAAAAGATGTCCACGCTGCGGAGCTATTCTGGCGGACGGCATTGATGAATGCAGATACTGCGGCGCAATAATAAATGACACAAGACCCGGATCGCAGACCAGCTATCAGAACAATACACAGTCCTATAGTCCTCCTGATTACAGGCAGCCTGAGTATCAGCAGCC
>DEHG01000120.1:8615-25697 GCA_002351795.1 Ruminococcaceae bacterium UBA2806
AGCAGCCCCCGGTACAGTCCTATCAGCCGCATGCTTATCAACAGCCGGAGTATCAGAAGGCTCAGAATAATGTAAACAGCTTTAATGAACAGGGAGCATATATTGATCCTTCGTGGCCTGTAAGAAGTAAGGTGGCAGCCGGATTGCTTGCGCTTTTTCTGGGCAGTTTTGGAATACATAAGTTCTATCTCGGCAAGCCGGGACTCGGAATTCTCTATCTGATATTTTGCTGGACATACATTCCGTCTATTATCTCTTTTGTTGAGGCTATAATCTATTTAACATCCGGAGATATTGACTTCCAGCTTAAAAACAAGGTCAGAATTATGTAGCATTTATTATAGCAAAATAGTAAGCACCGGACAGTCCATAAGGATTGCCCGGTGAATTTTTAATGGTCTTTGTATGTTTTCAACAAAAAACAGGATGTGACTTTGTCAGCTGTGATAATTTTAGAACAAAAAAACCATTGACTTTAACCCTTTAAAGTGATATACTGTATAAGTATCATGCCTTTTGATGTAAAATATATATGATTTATGCACGAAGACCCATTGATTCATTTAAAGTATAGTAAACGACATTAACTTAGTTTGTCATCCTGAGCGAAAGCGAATGGACTTTGAAAGGTGCGGAATAGGTGAAAAGATTATTCGCCGCTGCGCTCCTCAGAATGACATATGTAAAAAAATGACTATGATGGTGAACAGAAGCTTTTATTCTGTTTTTTCGTCTGTGATCGCCAGCAGCCTTTCAGCGTTTTTGTGTAGTATGAGTTCCTTTTCGTTGTCTGAAAGACCTTTGAGGGAACGGAAATGTTCAAGGCTTGCTTTCTGATCCGTCCACGGGCAGTCGGTAGCAAAAAGAATTTTCTCTGCGCCATGAGCTTTTATTATCTGTACAACATCGTCATCGGTATTATTGCAGAAGCTCAGAAGTGACGGGAAAGCGCAGCTGATATCAATGTAACAGTTTGCACCGACAAGATGCTTTCTAACCTCGTCGGACATCATCATTCCGCCTAAATGGGCGAATATCATAAATGGCTTGTCTGCTGCGGCGTCTTTCATTGCTTTATCAAGAACTGCCCTTCCTTTTTCGGGCGGACAGTGTATTATATCAAAGGCCGGGTCAACTCCCGAATGGGTAATGACTAAAAGTCCCAGACGGGCACATTCGGTTATTATTTTTATATATCTTTCATCGTCAATAAAAGTACCTGTGTAATCGGGGTGTATTTTTATCCCCTTGAAGCCCTGCTCTTTGAGATACAGAAGCTTTCCCGCCGTATCTTCATCATCAGGGTGTATTCCCCCGAAGGATATCAGGTTATCGTATGTATCATTGACAGCCTTTGCAAATTTATTTATCGTGTCAAACTGACCTGCTTTTGTGGCAACAGGCAGAATGACTGATCTGTCGATCCCGGCGGATCTCATGCTGTCAAGAAGTCCCTGCAATGTACCGTCTGTATGCGCATAAACGTCTTTAGCGGACTTTTTCAGCATCGCTATCGTGCGGGCGGCTATTTTATCGGGGTATACATGCGTATGAAAATCAATTACCATAATAATTCACCTTTTTATTATATATATTATCAATGCTGTTAATGTATGTTTGGGTGTCCTGCGGCTTTGAAATTTTAAAGCCCTATCACTATAACATATATTGAATAAATTAATTTTCTTTAACAGAAATAAAAAACAAAGGGGAAGAAAAACAATGGATATGGTTATCAAAGTCCTGTTTCTGGTCATATTCTTTGCAATAATGATCGGCGTCGGCATATACTGCCGCAAGCAGGCAACAGACGTAAACGGTTTTGTACTCGGCAACCGTTCTGTAGGCCCGTGGCTTACTGCATTTGCTTTCGGTACATCTTATTTTTCAGCCGTAATTTTTGTAGGCTATGCAGGTCAGTTCGGCTGGAAATTCGGTCTGGCTTCAACATGGATAGGTCTTGGAAATGCCTTTATCGGTTCGCTTATGGCGTGGAAGATGCTGGGCAGACGTACCCGTGTAATGACACAGCATCTCAATTCCGCTACAATGCCCGACTTTTTCTTCAAGCGCTACAATTCAAAGGCGTTGAAGATAGCAGCGTCAATTATCATCTTTATTTTCCTTATCCCGTATACAGCATCCCTGTATAACGGACTTTCAAGACTGTTTGAAATGGCGTTCCACATTCCTTATACATACTGCGTTATAGCAATGGCAGTGCTGACAGGCATATATGTTGTGCTGGGCGGATATATGGCGACTGCGATAAATGACTTTATTCAGGGTATCATAATGATCGGCGGAATAATTGCCGTTATTGTTGCAGTTCTTCATGTAAACGGCGGTCTTGTTGAAAGTATTGCAAAACTTTCTCAGCAGGGCGCAGACTTCAAGACAGCCGCAGGAACACCCTTCCAGGGCGTATATACATCATTCTTCGGACCGGATATACTTGCGCTGATCGGTGTCGTAATTCTTACATCACTCGGTACATGGGGACTTCCTCAGATGGTGCAGAAGTTCTACGCTATAAAGTCCGAAAAATCTATCGGCACAGGTACAATAGTTTCTACCGCTTTTGCTATCATAGTAGCAGGCGGATGTTATTTCCTCGGCGGCTTCGGCAGACTTTTCGGTCAGCCGGGTGAGGACGGAAAGCCCGTTGGCGGATTTGACAATATCATCCCGACAATGCTTGAAAATCTTTCGCCGCTGCTCATAGGAATAGTTGTGGTTCTCGTTCTTTCCGCTTCAATGAGTACTCTTTCAAGTCTTGTGCTTACATCAAGCTCGGTTCTTACGATCGACTTTATTGATCCGGTATTCTGCAAAAAGAAAGCTATGGATGAAAAGAAAAAGGTTCTCTGCATGAGAATATTCATAGTATTCTTTATTGCTGTTTCCGCTGTAATAGCTATTGTTCAGGCAAGCTCACCCGTACTCTTTATCTCTCAGATGATGGGCGTATCATGGGGCGCACTTGCAGGCGCATTCCTTGCTCCGTTTATGTATGGTCTTTATCTCAAGAGGGTCCCCACGGGCGCAGTATGGATGAACTTTGTGATCGGTATAGGTATTTCGCTCGCTTCGTTCATATGCAATCTTACAGGCGCAAAGTTTGACAATCCCGTTCTTGAATATTTCAAGTCACCAATAAACGCCGGTATGCTTGCAATGGTATTAGGATTGATCCTCACTCCCTTGGCTGCAGGTATTGCTCCTTCAAAGGACAAGGAAAGAGTAGAGCAGATCTTCTCCTGCTATCAGAAGAAGATCACGGTTTCTTCAAGACTTTCTATCGAGGAGGATGAAGAAGATTTCCCGGTATTGAGCGAAATGATAGATAACAATAACACAGGTAAAGCTGCAGCTAAGGCTGTTAAAACTCAGAAACCCAATACACAGAATAAAAAGAAAAGGAAATGATCAACATGATGTTTCAGAAGGACATTGAAACGATGCCCCGTGAACAGATCGAGGCAATCCAGCTTGAGCGTCTCAAGGAGACAGTAAAGTACTGCTACGACAATGTACCGCTTTATAACAAGCGGCTTACAGACTGCGGTGTAGGCGACGGCTCAAAGATCAGAACTCTGTCGGATATCCAGTATATCCCCTTTACCACAAAGGATGATTTCCGTGACAATTATCCTTTTGGTCTTATGGCTGCGCCGATGAAGGATATCGTGCGTATCCATGCTTCATCAGGAACAACAGGCAAGCCCACTGTAGGCGTATACACAAAAGAGGATATAAAGCTCTGGGCTGATCTTGTATCCCGTGTAGCAGTTGCAGGAGGAGTTACATCTGAGGATATCATTCAGATAAGCTTCGGATACGGTCTGTTTACAGGCGCTCTGGGACTCCATTACGGTATGGAAAATATCGGCGCAACAGTTATCCCGGCTTCTTCAGGCAATACAGTAAAACAGCTTATGATGATGCGTGACTACGGCGTTACGGGTCTTGTTGCAACTCCCTCATATGCTCTCTATCTTTCGGAGGCAATGAAGGATGAAGGCTATCCGCTTTCCGACTACAAGCTCAGACTTGGCATACTCGGTTCAGAGCCGTGTACACCTGCAATGCGTTCACAGATTGAAGCCAATTTCAATATCCGTGTATCCGATAACTATGGTATGACGGAGCTTGGCGGTCCCGGTGTATCCGGCGACTGCGAGGCAAGAAACGGTATGCATTTTGCAGAGGATCATTTCCTGCCTGAGATAATTGATTCCGATACAGGAAAGCGTCTCGGTGAAGGCGAGGTCGGTGAACTTGTCATCACAACTCTTACAAGAAGAGGTATGCCGGTACTCCGCTACAGGACAAAGGATATCACAAAGATAACATATGAGCCATGCTCCTGCGGAAGAACTCATGCAAGAATGGCAAAGACTATGGGCAGAACGGATGATATGCTTATCATCAAGGGCGTAAACGTTTTTCCGACTCAGATAGAAAACATACTTATCACGATCAAGGATATCGCTCCGCATTATATGCTGGTAATTACAAGAGAGAATTACAGAGACAGCCTTGAGATCAAGGTCGAGCTTGAAAATGTCGAGCTGCTTGAAAACTATCAGCGCCTGAGCGATCTGAAAAAGCATATCGAGGCAAAGATGCAGTCCATACTTGGTCTGCGTACAAAGGTAACACTTGTTGCGCCGAAGACTATCGAGCGTTTCCAGGGCAAGGCAAAGAGGATCGTTGATCTGAGAAATAAGTAATACAGCATTAAAAAAGAGGTAAGAAAGATGAAAGAGTTATTGATCGGTAATGCAGCTCTCTCACGAGGAATATATGAGGCAGGCTGCTCCGTAATTTCAAGCTATCCCGGAACTCCGAGTACGGAGATAACCGAGGAATTTGCAAAATACAGCGATGTATACTGCGAATGGGCGCCCAATGAAAAGGTTGCAATGGAAACAGCCTTCGGCGCCTCACTCAGAGGCAAGCGTTCAGCCTGCTGCATGAAGCATGTAGGTCTGAATGTTGCTGCCGACCCGCTTTTCACAATGTCATATACAGGCGTTAATGCAGGTATGGTGATCTGTGTGGCAGACGACCCCGGAATGCATTCATCACAGAATGAGCAGGATTCACGTCATTATGCCGCCGCTGCAAAGGTTCCTATGCTTGAGCCGTCGGATTCTCAGGAGGCACTCGATTTTGCAAAGATCGCCTTTGAAATGTCCGAGCAGTTCGATACTCCTGTATTCATTAAAATGTGTACCCGTGTTGCCCATTCTCAGAGTATAGTTGAAAAGGGCGAAAGGGTCGAGGTCACAAAGGAATATGTAAAGAATCCTAAGAAATATATAATGGCGCCTGCAAATGCAATAGCCCGCCATCCCTTTGTTGAGGAGAGAACAAGAAAGCTGACCGAATATGCGGAGACTTCACCTCTTAACAGAATTGAAGAAGGAAACGGCGGATATGACTTCGGCATCATCACTTCATCAACGTCATATCAGTATGTTAAAGAGGTTTTCGGGGACAGCGTTTCTGTGCTGAAGCTTGGCATGGTAAATCCGCTTCCCGTAAAGCTCATAAAGGATTTTGCTGCAAAGGTCGGCAAGGTATATGTTATCGAGGAGCTTGATCCTGTAATTGAAACTCACTGCAAAACGATAGGCGTTGACGCTGTAGGCAAGGATAAGTTCTCTATACTCGGTGAATTTTCACAGAAAACTATTGCAAAGGCATTTGATATGCCCGCAAAGGAAAATGTCTGTCTGGATACGGATATCCCCGTAAGACCGCCTATGATGTGCGCCGGCTGTCCCCACAGAGGAATGTACTATGTTCTTGCAAAGAATAAGATCACTGTCCTCGGTGATATCGGCTGCTACACTCTTGGTTCAATGCCGCCCCTTAATGCGCTTGATATGACATTGTGCATGGGTGCATCCGTTTCGGGACTTCACGGCTATAACAAGGCAGGCGGTGAGGAGACTGAAAATAAGACAGTATGTGTTATCGGTGACTCAACCTTCATGCATTCGGGCGTTACAGGTCTTATCAATATTGCATACAACGGTTCAAATTCGACCGTTATCATCCTTGATAACTCCATCACAGGTATGACAGGACATCAGCAGAACCCGACTACAGGTTATAATATAAAGGGTGACCCCGCAGGCAAGGTCGATCTTGAAAGCCTTTGTCATTCAGTGGGCATAAATTCTGTAAGAGTTGTTGACCCGTATAATCTTGAGGAATGTGAAAAAGTCGTTAAAGAGGAGCTTGCAAAGAACGAGCCTTCCGTTATCATTTCCCGCAGACCCTGCGTTCTGCTCAAATATGTCAAGCCGAAGAAACCGCTTCATGTCAATACTGAAAAGTGCAGAGGCTGCAAACGCTGCATGAAGTTCGGCTGTCCGGCAATTTCCTTCCGTGACGGTCATGCAGTAGTTGACAGTACGCTGTGTATAGGCTGCGGCGTATGCGCCGGACTTTGTCCCTTTGATGCATTTGAAAGTGAGGGTGAATGATAATGGCTGTTAAAAATATAATGATCGTCGGCGTCGGCGGTCAGGGTTCTCTTTTGGCGTCAAAGCTTTTAGGAAGACTTCTGGTTGACGAGGGCTTTGATGTAAAGGTAAGCGAGGTTCACGGCATGAGTCAGAGAGGCGGCTCTGTTGTTACATATGTACGATTCGGTGACAGGGTATATTCTCCTGTTATCGAAGAGGGCGAAGCTGACTTTATTGTAAGCTTTGAAAAGATAGAGGCTGCAAGATATATAAAAGACCTGAAAAAGGGTGGTACGGTCATCGTCAATACACAGCAGATAGACCCCATGCCCGTTATCATCGGCAGCACGACCTATCCCGAAAACGTTCTTGACGAAATGAAGTCAAAGGGCGTTCACGTTGACGACATTGATGCGCTTTCCCTTGCAGAACAGGCTGGTTCTGTAAAAGCCTGCAATATCGTACTCATGGGCAGACTTGCAAAGTATTTTGACATACCAAAGGAAAAATGGGAAGCTGCAATTGAAAAGTGCGTTAAACCTAATTTCATAGAAATCAACAAAAAAGCATTTGAACTCGGATTTGATAAGTAATAGTTCAGAGCAGCAATAAATCAGGAAATCAAATGAATAAAAGGAAAGAGTGATGAGAATGCCAAAGAAATATTTTCAGCAGGAAGCTGAAACCATGCCGGTGGAAGAAATTAAAAAAATTCAGGATGAAAAGCTTGTAAAACAGGTAAAATATGTGTATGATAATGTTAAGTATTATCGTGACCTGATGGACAAAAAGGGCGTTAAACCTGAGGATATCAAAAGCACAGCTGATCTTCATAAGCTGCCGTTCCTCAAAAAGGACGATCTCAGAGAAGCTTATCCTTACGGACTTTTAGCTACCGATCTTAACAAATGTGTTCGTATACATTCGACCTCCGGAACGACAGGAAAGCGTGTTGTTGCATTCTATACTCAGAATGATATAGATATGTGGGAGGAATGTACAGCCCGTGCGCTTGTTGCTGCGGGCGCAACGGAAGAGGATGTTGTTCAGGTATGCTACGGCTACGGTCTGTTTACGGGCGGTTCGGGTATTCACGGCGGTTCTCATAAGGTGGGCTGTCTGACTTTGCCGATGTCAAGCGGAAATACCGACAGACAGATACAGTTTATGATGGATCTTAATTCCACTATCCTTTGCTGTACCCCTTCATATGCTGCATATCTCGGTGAAAATCTCAAGGAAAAGGGCTATAAGCCTGAGGATAATAAGCTTAAAGCAGGTATCTTCGGCGCTGAGCCGTGGACAGAGGAAATGCGCCGTGATATCGAAAAGGCTCTTGGAATAAAGGCATATGATATCTATGGTCTGACCGAAATAAGCGGTCCCGGCGTTGCCTTTGAATGTGAAGAGCAGAAGGGTATGCATATCAATGAGGATCATTTCATAGCTGAGATAATCGACCCCGATACCGGAGAGGTACTTCCCGAGGGTACAAAGGGTGAGCTTGTGTTCACCTCTCTTGACAAGGAGGCTTTCCCGCTTATAAGATACAGGACAAGGGATATCTGTATCCTTTCAAGAGAAAAATGCTCCTGCGGACGTACCTTTGTCAGAATGACAAAGCCGATGGGACGTTCGGACGATATGATGATAATTCGTGGAGTAAACGTATTCCCGAGCCAGATAGAAACTGTACTGCTGAATTGCGGCTATGCTCCGAATTACCAGATCATTCTTGACAGAGTGAATAATTCAGATACCTTTGATATCAATGTTGAAATGGGAACTGAGGATTTCTCCGATACGCCGAAGGAGATCACAAAGAGAGAAAAGAAGCTTCAGGATGCTATGAAGGCTATGCTTGGTATAAACCCGAAGGTACATCTTCTTGCGCCTAAATCCATTCCCCGTTCAGAGGGTAAGGCAGTGCGCCTGATCGATAATCGTAAACGCTACGGCATTACAATTTAAAGGAGGTTTTATCATGGCTGTAAAACAGATCTCAATTTTCGTTGAAAACAAGGAAGGCAAGCTTGTTACGATCACGGATTCTATTGCAAAGGCAAATATTGATATCCGTGCGATGAGCGTTGCGGATACTCAGGATTTCGGTATTTTCCGTCTTATCGTTACCGAGCCTGAAAAGGCGCTGGAGGCTTTGCAGTCCTCAGGATGCTTTGTATCAATCACAAAGGTAGTAGGCGTATCAATTCCCGATGAGCCGGGTTCGCTTGCGAAAATAGTAAAGATACTTGCAAGACATAATATCAATATTGAATATATGTATGCATTTATCACGGTTTCCAAGAAATATGCGTCAGTTGTTCTTCGTGTGGCTGATAATGAAGCTGCCGAGAAGATACTTGTTGAAAACGGCGTAAAACTGCTTGAGGAAAAGGATATTGCTGATATGTGATATATTTCTGTATATCAGCTGACACCGGCGGCGACCGATTTACGGTTGCCGCCTTAATGTATTTTAGGACAATAAGATTTTTAAGGTTGACTGAGAGAAAATCTCCGATATATTATTAAACTCAGAATTCTTTGTGTAATTCTTACAAAAAACTGACCAGATATTGCATTATACGTCAAAAAACAGGAAATTCAAAAATATTCTTGCTTTAAAGGGATAATGGTTGTATAATTGATAGTGTGTTTGTATACTGCTTTTGCGTAAATAACGCAGGAGCAAGACATGACCGGATTATCCGGCAGATCTGAGAGGAGTAAATGAAAATGGAAAAAACAGAGCTTCTTTATGAAGGCAAGGCAAAAAAGGTTTACGCTACCGCTGACCCTGAACAGTGCGTGGTAGAATATAAGGATGACGCTACTGCATTCAACGGACTTAAAAAGGGTACGATCAGAGGCAAGGGCGTTGTTAATAACAGAATGTCCAACTTTATGTTCCGTCTTCTTGAGGAAAAGGGCGTAAAGACTCATTATGTAGAGGAGCTTAACGACCGTGAAACAGTTGTTAAGAAGGTAAAGATAGTTCCGCTTGAGGTCATTATCAGAAATAAGGCAGCAGGCTCAATGGCAAAGCGTCTCGGACTTGAGGAAGGCTTTGAGCTTAAAACAACTGTTATCGAGTTTTCATATAAGGACGATGCACTCGGTGATCCGCTTATCAATGCATACCATGCCGTTGCAATTGGCGCTGCAACATGGGAGGATATCGAAACCATAAAGAAGATGGCTTTTGATGTCAATAAATATATGAAGGAATTCTTTGAAAGCGTTGGCGTTGAGCTTATCGACTTCAAGCTTGAGTTCGGTAAGACAGCTGACGGCGAGATCGTACTTGCTGATGAGATATCACCCGATACCTGCCGTTTCTGGGATATCAAGACTCATGAAAAGCTTGACAAGGATCGTTTCCGCCGTGACCTTGGCGGAGTAGAAGAGGCTTATGCCGAGATGATGAAGAGGATCGGGCTGAACTGAGTTTCAGATCAGAGAATAAAGCTCAAAGATTTAAGATTAAAGCTTTAAGCAGGTTTTGAAAATATATAGCTGACGATTATATAATAACAGACAATTATCTTGCTTTGAGCTTTGAGCTGCGAAGCAAACCGAGGTGTAATTTTGAATACTCTGGATACTAATATAGAAAACTACAGATCCGAGGAGCTGCATGAGGAATGCGGTGTATTCGGCATATTCGGAAATGACAGCCTTGCGCCGGCATATGCATGCTATAACGGACTTCTTGCTTTACAGCACAGAGGTCAGGAAAGCTGCGGCATAGCTGTAAATGACAGAGGAGTTATATCCGGACATAAAAATATGGGACTTGTCAGCGAGGTTTTCAGCAATGAGATCCTTGATTCACTTTGCGGTCAGATGGCAATTTCCCACGTCAGGTATTCAACAGCAGGCGGCAGTGTGCGTGAAAACTCACAGCCGCTTGTTATGCGTTATGTAAAGGGTACGCTTGCCATTGCACATAACGGAAATCTGACAAATGCATATGAAATAAGACGTGAGCTGGAACACAGAGGCGCTATTTTTCAGACCACGATCGACTCCGAAGCAATTGCATATCTCATAGCAAGAGAACGTATAACATCAGATTCTGTTGAGGAAGCAGTTGAAAAAACAATGAAGCAGATAGAGGGCGCTTATTCGCTTTTGGTCATGAGCCCTCAGAAGCTTATTGCCGCCCGTGACCCTCACGGTTTCCGTCCGCTTTGTATGGGCAGGCTCGGCGACAGCATTGTATTTGCATCCGAAACATGTGCGCTTGCTGCGTGCGGAGCTGAATTCGTTCGTGATGTCAGACCGGGTGAGATAGTTGTCGTTGACGATACAGGAGTACGTTCTGTTACGACTCTTTGCACTCCAAAGGAGAAAAAAGCCCTTTGCGTATTTGAATATATATATTTTGCAAGAACCGATTCCGAAATTGACGGAATCAGTGTTTACAGATCCCGCAAGGAAGCCGGACATATTCTTGCAAGGGAATTTCCTGTTGAAGCGGATATAGTTATCGGAGTGCCGGAGTCAGGCATAGACGCAGCTATAGGCTACAGCGAGGAATCAGGCATACCTTATGAAAAGGGTATTGTCAAGAACGGCTATATCGGCAGGACCTTTATCAAGCCTACACAGAAGGAAAGAGCAAGAAGCGTTAAATTAAAGCTTAATCCGCTGCGTTCAGTGCTTGAAGGCAAGAGAGTTGTTGTTATTGACGATTCCATTGTAAGAGGTACGACCTGCGACAGAATAGTAAAAATGCTGAGGAATGCAGGCGCAAAAGAGGTGCATCTGAGAATAAGCTCGCCGCCGTTTATCTGGCCGTGTTTTTACGGAACGGATATTCCGAGCCGTGAAGAGCTTATCGCAGTAAAGCATACCATTCCTGAGATATGCGAGCTTACAGGAGCCGATTCTTTGGGCTTTTTGCCTGCGGATAAGTTGGGCGAAATGCTTGGCGGAGAGGAATGCGGATTCTGTGCAGCCTGTTTCTCGGGCAATTATCCGACAAAGATACCCGAAAAGATGCTTGCCGGAAAAGAAAGAGGCGGCGTTGATTTCACAAAGAAGCTGCCCGATAAAAAGTCAGCCTGTATAGGCAAGGATGAAAGCGTCTGATGAAATTATAAAGCTTAGTGTTTGCAGCAGAAAGGAGCATTATGAGAGATACATATGAATCACCGCTGTCATCAAGATATGCGGATAAGGAAATGAAATATATATTTTCTCCTGATAAAAAATTCAAGACATGGAGAAAGCTGTGGATAGCTCTTGCCGAAGCCGAGCATGAGCTTGGACTTGATATAACGCAGGAGCAGATAGATGAGCTTAAAGCCCATGCTGATGATATCAATTACGAGGTAGCCGAGGAAAGGGAAAAGGTAGTCCGTCACGATGTAATGTCCCATGTATACGCATACGGTCAGCAGTGCCCGAAGGCTGCGGGAATAATCCATCTCGGTGCAACATCCTGCTATGTCGGTGATAATACGGATGTTATTATCATGACTGAGGCGCTGAGGATCGTTGAGAAAAAGCTTGTAAGCGCAATTCGTCAGCTTTCTGAATTTGCGGAAAAATACAAGGATCTGCCGACTCTTGCATTTACCCATTTCCAGCCTGCACAGCCTACTACCGTAGGTAAAAGAGCTACACTCTGGATACAGGATCTGCTTATGGATCTTGAGGACGTAAGATATGTGCTGTCGGGTATGAAGCTTTTAGGCTGCAAGGGTACGACAGGTACACAGGCAAGCTTTTTGGAGCTTTTTGAGGGAGATCATGAAAAGTGCAAGCAGATAGATAAGCTTATCGCAAAGAAAATGGGCTATGACGACTGCTTTGCCGTTTCGGGTCAGACCTATTCAAGAAAGCTTGACAGCCGTGTGCTTAATGTTCTTGCAGGTATTGCACAGAGCGCAACAAAGTTTTCAAATGACATAAGACTTCTCCAGCACCTGAAGGAGATCGAAGAGCCGTTTGAGAAAAATCAGATCGGTTCAAGCGCAATGGCATATAAGCGCAATCCTATGAGATCGGAGCGTATGGCATCGCTTTCAAGATATGTTATGGTAGATGTTCTTAATCCGTATATAACAGCGGCTACACAGTGGTTCGAGAGAACTCTTGACGACTCCGCTAACAAAAGACTGAGCGTTCCTGAGGCATTCCTTGCAGTTGACGCTATACTCAACCTTTACATAAATGTAAGCAACGGACTTGTTGTATATGATAAGGTAATAACAGCCCGCCTTATGAATGAGCTGCCCTTCATGGCTACCGAAAATATCATGATGGACGCAGTAAAGAGGGGCGGAAACAGACAGGAGCTTCATGAGCGTATCAGAGAACATTCAATGGCTGCATCGACTGTTGTAAAGCGTGACGGCGGAGAGAATGATCTTCTTGAAAGAATAGCTGCCGATCCCGCATTCGGCGTAACGCTTGACGAGCTGAAAACACTTCTCAAGCCCGAAAACTATGTCGGACGTGCGCCGCAGCAGACAGAGGATTTCCTTAAAGAAACTGTTGCCGCTGCCCTTGCGCCGTATGAATCAATGGAAACAGAAAAGGCAGAGATCAGTATTTGATAGAAAGTGCCAATAGTAAAGAATTTTATGTCAGTGACAATAAAATATTATCAATAAACAAAAAAGGAGCGCTGAAAAATGATCAATAATAATGTACTTCAGGAATCAACAGCAAGAAAGATCATAGCCCAGCTTGGATGCTACAGTGTTATCGAGTATGAAAAGGATATATCAGTCGGACCTGCATCTGCTCAGACGGCATATTTTATGGGTAAGATGGGCTGCCGCAAAAGACAGGTAGTCGCAACTCTTAACAACCAGGGCGTTATTCTCCAGGCAGGTGCAATGCAGATAATGAGCGGCAATGTTGAGATGAGATCAAACGTAACCGGCGCAGGCGATCTTTTCAAGAAAATGATAGGCGGAAAGGTTACCGGTGAATCAGGAATAAAGCCCCGTTATTTCGGTATCGGACAGGTTATTTTTGAGCCGACATATAAATATATACTTCTGGAGGATCTTTCAAGATGGGGCGGTGCGCTCACAATTGAGGACGGTCTTTTCCTTGCTTGTGATGAGACTGTAAATCTGACTGTAACTGCAAGAACAAGCTTATCTTCCGCTGTAGCAGGCGGCGAAGGTCTGTTCAATACTACTCTTGTAGGAAACGGTATAGCTGTTCTTGAAAGCCCCGTTCCCGCAGAGGAGCTTATGGTATTTGATCTTCAGAATGATGTACTCAAAATTGACGGCAATATGGCAATAGCATGGTCGCATACCTTACAGTTCACAGTTGAAAGATCATCAAGATCACTTGTTGGTTCAGCTGCGTCTGGTGAGGGTCTTGTAAATGTCTACAGAGGTACAGGACGTGTTCTTGTTGCACCGATAGGATAAAATATTGAAAGTTCAAAGCTCAAAGCGATCAGGACTTGGAACTGCTTTTGTGCAGAGTTATTTATGACGCAGGCAGATGGTATCGGGATAAAGTCTTAGCCAATGATATTGTTGCCAAGCGGAGTCGGCATGATGCCGGACAAAAGATCGGTCTGAAATTGACATTATTGCCCTCGGCAAAGAGGTCTTTGGCGTGGGGAAGTTCGGAAAAATCAAAGTACGATATGTCACTGCTGAGAGCTAAAAGTTCAGAGCTGAAATGCTCTGAGACGAAAGGTAGGTAAGAAAACAATGGTAAGAGCAATAGTCGGCGCTAACTGGGGCGACGAGGGCAAGGGTAAGATCACGGATATGCTCGCACAGAAATCGGATATGGTGATCCGTTTTCAGGGCGGCAGCAATGCGGGTCATACTATTATCAACAATTACGGAAAATTTGCCCTTCATCAGCTTCCGTCAGGCGTCTTTAACACTAAAATAACAAATATTATAGGCAACGGCGTTGCGCTCAGTGTTGAAAATCTTGTGAATGAGATACAGCACCTTATAGACGGCGGCGTTCCGAAGCCCAATATCCTTGTATCAGACAGGGCGCAGATAGTTATGCCCTATCATAAGCTTTTTGACTGCTATGAGGAGGAAAGACTCGGCGGAAAGAGCTTTGGTTCTACAAAATCAGGTATTGCGCCTTTCTATTCAGATAAATTTTCAAAGATCGGTTTCCAGGTAAACGAGCTTTTTGATGATGAAGCAGGTCTTAGAGAAAAGCTGGAACGAATACTTGAAGTTAAGAACGCAATAGTTAAAAACGTATATAAAAAAGATCCCATAAGCGTTGATGAGATGTTTGCAAAGCTTATGGAATATAAGACAGCGCTTGAGCCGTATGCGGCAAATACATTTGATATCGTGCATGATGCAGTGAAGTCGGGCAAGGATATCCTTCTTGAGGGTCAGCTTGGTTCACTGAAGGATACGGATTTCGGCATCTATCCGATGGTAACATCATCAAATACTATCGCAGGCTACGGCGCAGTCGGCGCAGGCGGTATTCCTCCGTATGCAATAGGCGATATTATTACGGTCGTAAAAGCATATTCAAGCGCAGTCGGTGCAGGCGAGTTTGTCAGCGAGATATTCGGAGATGAAGCCGAGGAGCTGAGAAAGAGAGGCGGCGACGGCGGCGAATACGGCGCAACAACAGGCAGACCGAGAAGAATGGGCTGGCTTGATCTTGTTGCCACACGTTACGGCTGCAAGGTTCAGGGCGCAACACAGGTAGCGTTTACGGTGCTTGACGCATTAGGATATCTTGATGAGATACCTGTATGCGTTGCATATGAGCTTGAAGGAAAAAGAATAGATTATTTCCCGTCAACAACAAAGCTGAAGAGATGCAAGCCTGTACTTGAAGTTCTGCCCGGATGGAAGACTGATATCAGAGGAATAAGAAAATATGAGGAGCTTCCCGAAAACTGCCGCAGATATATAGAATTTGCAGAAAAGGCAGTAGGAGTTCCCTTTACAATGATATCCAACGGTCCTAAGCGTGAGGACATTATTTACAGATAAGCTGTAATCGTTTATTTGAGCGTATAGCTTTGAGCCTGCACGGCAGGCAAAAGGAGTGAAGAAATTGGAGATAAAGAAACAATCCGTTCTTGTAATGGATTTCGGAGGACAGTATACACAGCTTATCGCAAGAAGGGTAAGGGAATGTAATGTATACTGTGAAATAAAGTCGTACAAGACTACAGCGCAGGAAATAAAAGACGGGAAATACATGGGTGTGATTTTCACAGGAGGACCCAACAGCGCATATGATGCAAACGGACCGAAATGCGACCCTGAAATATTCAGTCTCGGCATACCTGTTTTAGGTATATGCTATGGCGCACAGCTTATGGCGGAAACGCTCGGAGGCAAGGTCGAAAGCATTTCGGATAACAGGGAATACGGCAAGACTAAGATAGAGGTCAATCCATCGTCACTGCTGTTTCACAGGGCAAAGCCTGAAAGCATCTGCTGGATGAGTCATACCGACAGGATAACGGAGATCCCTCACGGATTCAAGATCACGGCGATATCAAAGGATTGTCCTGTTGCGGCGATGGAGGACAATAAGCGCAATTTCTTTGGTGTGCAGTTTCACCCTGAGGTTGAGCATACAGAGCAGGGACAATTGTATCTGAGGAATTTCCTGTATAATGCCTGCAACTGCACAGCGGAGTGGAGGATGGATTCCTTTGTAAACGACGTTATAGACAGTCTTAAAGAGAAGATAGGCGATAAGAAGGTATTGTGTGCATTATCAGGCGGAGTAGATTCATCTGTTGCGGCTCTCATGATACATAAGGCTGTAGGAAAGCAGCTTACATGTATATTTGTAGACCACGGATTATTGCGTAAGAATGAGGGCGACGAGGTAGAGAGCGTTTTCAAAGAGCAGTTTGACATGAATATAATCAGAGTCAATGCAAAGGAGAGATTTCTCACAAAGCTTGCAGGAGTAAGCGAGCCTGAAAAGAAGCGGAAGATAATCGGAGAAGAGTTTATCAGAGTTTTTGAAGAGGAGTCGCAGAAGCTTGGAAAGATAGAATATCTTTGCCAGGGAACGATATATCCTGATGTAGTAGAAAGCGGCGCAGGAGAATCGGCGGTCATAAAGAGTCATCACAATGTTGGCGGACTTCCGGAGGATATCGGATTTGAAGGCATAATCGAGCCGCTGAGGGACCTGTTCAAGGACGAGGTACGCAGAGCGGGATTGGAGCTTGGCATACCGGAGTTTCTGGTATATCGTCAGCCGTTCCCGGGACCGGGACTTGCAGTAAGAATAATGGGCGAGGTTACCGAAGAGAAGCTTGAGATACTTGCAGATGCAGATGCTATTATGAGAGAAGAATTTGCGTCTGCGGGGCTTGACAGGACGGTCAATCAATATTTTGCCGTACTTACAGGAATAAAGAGTGTTGGTGTAATGGGCGACGGCAGGACGTATGATAATACGATAGCGCTGAGAGCTGTAACAACGAGTGATTTCATGACAGCGGATTGGGCGAGAGTACCGTATGAAGTGCTGGAAAAGATATCGAACCGCATAATCAATGAGGTAAAGAACGTAAACCGCATAGTCTATGACATAACCACAAAACCCCCCGCCACCATCGAGTGGGAATAATTAAAAA
>DEHG01000120.1:25787-26015 GCA_002351795.1 Ruminococcaceae bacterium UBA2806
TATGCTATTGCTTATTCTGATAGTAAATTTTTATTTCTTCCTGCAAGTTAAGATTAAAAGCATGGAACTCGTTATTGAATTTTTTCTCAAACATTTCAATTGAGAAATCGTTCATGGTCTCTTTGTTTTTTTCAAACTCAATAAGTTCCTCAATGATACTGTCCTTTGTCATAAGCGGATTAAGCAGTAGATGATAGGTAATAGAATTTCCGGTCTGAGATGTCAGAA
>DEHG01000036.1:0-3913 GCA_002351795.1 Ruminococcaceae bacterium UBA2806
GTTACTAAATGTGCAATGTACAAAGTGTTACTATGTATTTGCTCTATTGCCGCTTTCTTCCAAATCACAAGAATAAGCCGCAAGGAAGCTTTGTATTTGTAAATATCAGCAATAAATCAAGGGCTGCCGCATCACCAGTGCGGCAGCCCTTTGTAACTGTTCTAAGCATAAAGCTGATATTATTCGGCAGCGTAAACAGAAACCTGCTTGCGGTCACGGCCAACACGCTCGAATTTAACATTACCGTCGATCTTTGCAAAAAGAGTATCGTCAGAACCACGGCCAACATTGTTGCCGGGATGGATCTTTGTACCTCTCTGCTTTACGAGGATGTTGCCTGCCAAAACAAACTGTCCGTCAGCACGCTTTGTGCCGAGACGCTTGGATTCGGAATCACGGCCGTTCTTTGTAGAGCCGCCTCCCTTTTTATGTGCGAATAACTGTACATTAATCTTAAGCATTGAAATTACACCTCCGTCATAATAACCTTGACATTTTCGGGATATTGCTTCTCCGTTTCGATCAGATGAAGCTTCATTCCTGCCAGTATCACCTGACAGGCTTCGAGATCATTTTCGGCAACCGTAACCTTCATATCACCATCGTCATCCTGCGCCGCTGCATTTGCGCCGATAACGTCAGTAATAGTATTGGCTGTCATATAAGCGGCGCTTGAAACAAAAGCGCAGAGAATATCCTGTCCGCTTTCGGCAAGATCAGAATGTCCGCTGATATGGAAGCCGGTTATTCTGTCGTTACGGTCAATAAAAAACTGCGCCGTTATCATACCTCGATAGACTCGATCTGTACCTTAGTATATCTCTGTCTGTGACCCATTTTGCGCTTGGAGCTTTTCTTCGGCTTGTAAGTGAAAACTGTGATCTTCTTGCCCTTAACGGTATCGAGGACCTTAGCTGTTACCTTTGCGCCGTCCACATAGGGAGCGCCTACCTTAAAGCCGTCATCTGTGCTGACTGCAACTGCCTTGAAGTCAACTGTTGACTCATTTTCTGCTTCCAGCTTTTCAACGTAAACAATGTCACCGTTAGCTACCTTGTACTGCTTTCCGCCTGTTTCGATTACTGCGTACATTTATGACACCTACCTGTCTTTAAACTCGCTGCCCGGGGCGGGGACAAGCCCGCTTGCAAGCCCATAGCATGCGGCTCTTTTATCATACCACGTTATCATTATATTGTCAAGAAAAATTGATTTTATTTTTTCTGTCACTGTTCAATTCGTTTCCATGTGTATGAGTGAGAATTATTTTCTCCGTCTCCACAACAATAAGCGGTGCAAGCGACAAAAGCGCAACGATCAGCCAGCACATAGGAGAAAGCGCCGCCGTTCCAAAAATGCTTTGAAGCGGGGGAAGGGATATCACTGCCGCCTGGAGCGAAAGTCCGAGGATGAATGAAAATATCAGAAGAGGATTCCCTGAAATGCCTGTTTTAAAAAGTGAACGGGAGCTTCGCAGATTGAAGGAATGAACAAGCTGACTGATACTCAGGACTGCAAATGTCATTGTCCTGCCGATAACAGGTTCAGCCCCCTTGTCAAAGTAAACCCTGCCTATCGTGTATGCAAGAAAAGCAAGCGCACCGATAAACAGTCCCTCGATTATTATTGAACGTACAGCTGACGGAGTGAAAATACTCCGCTTTCCGCCTGACGGAGGGCGTTCCATGATATCATCTGCAACGCCCTCACTGCCGAGGGCAAGGGCGGGGAGTGAATCCGTAACAAGGTTTATCCATAAAAGCTGTATTGCAAGAAGCGGGGACGGAAGTCTCATGAGAAAAGCACAAAGCACCGTCAGTATCTCACCGATATTGCTTGAAAGCAGAAAATGTATCGTCCTGCCGATGTTTTCAAAAATTCCCCGTCCCTGAGAAACTGCGCCTACTATCGTTGCAAAATTGTCATCTGTCAGTATCATATCAGCGGCGCTTTTTGCGGCGTCCGTTCCGCTTTTGCCCATTGCACAGCCTATGTCCGCACATCTCAGGGCGGGTGCATCGTTTACACCGTCGCCTGTCATTGCAACAACAGCGCCCCTGCTTCGGAATGCTTTCACTATCCTTACTTTATGTCCGGGAGATACCCTTGCAAAAACGGAATAACGGAAAATGTCACGTCTGAGTCTGCTGTCGTCAATATTGTCAAGCTCTGCGCCCGTTGCACAAAGGTCGCCGTCCCTGTATATGCCTGTTTGTTTTGCAATAGCCTTTGCAGTCGTCATATGGTCGCCGGTAATCATTACCGTCTTTATCCCGGCTTTGCGGCAAAGTGATACTGCGCCTGCCGCCTGAGGTCTTGGCGGGTCGGTCATTCCGATAAGTCCCGCAAATATCATCCCGCCTGTGTCAGATGCGCCGCCTTCATCCCTGTATGCAGCGGCGATCACTCTCATTGCCTGCTGTGCAAGGCTTTCGTTTTCTTCGGCAAGACGCTTTTTTATTTCATTGCTTAACGGATATATCCTGCCCCTGTCGTAAACATGACTGCACAGCCCTAAAAGAACATCCGGCGCACCCTTTGTGATAGTCCTTTTCCCGCCTTCGGGAATGGAATGTACTGTAGTCATTTTCTTTACAGCGGGGTCAAAGGGTATCTCGGATAAGCGCCTGTATTTTTCACAGAGTTCCCTGCCGTTAAGACCGGCTTTTTCTGCGGCTTCGGTGATCGCTGTTTCTGTCGGGTCACCGATAATATGTCCTTTTTTATCATACACGCTGTTGTTGCAGAGAATTCCGAGGGTCAGCAGGAAACGTCCTTCGGGGGAATGTGCCGTTATACTGCCGCTGATACCATAGAGAGAGCTTACAGTCATTTTATTCTGAGTCAGCGTGCCTGTTTTATCGGAGCATATAACGTTTGCGCTTCCGAGAGTTTCAACAGCGGGAAGCTTCCGCACGACAGCCCGCCTTGCGGCAAGACGGCGCACACCGAGAGCAAGCACTATTGTCACGACTGCCGGAAGACCCTCCGGGATAGCCGCAACCGCAAGGCTTACCGATATCATGAACATATCAAGAGCAGGTATCCGCTGAAAAAGCCCGAGAATAAAGATCAGGGCGCATATACCGACAGCGCATATTCCGAGTATCTTTCCTGTTTTTTCAAGACTTTTTTGCAGAGGGGTCTGAGGCGGTTCTCCCTCGCTGAGCATTGCGGCAATTCTGCCGACCTGAGTATCCATTCCGATGGATGTAACAACAGCCTTTCCGTGTCCGGCAGAAATACAGGCTGAGGAATAAAGCATATTCACCCTGTCTGCGGGGGGCGTATCGGGTGAAAGAATGATATCCGCTATTTTGTCGGCAGGAACAGATTCACCTGTAAGCGAGGATTCCTCGGATTTTACCGCAACCGTTTCAAGCAGTCTTTCATCGGCGCACACGATATCACCCGCACGGAATGTAACGATATCCCCCGGAACAAGCTCTTTTGAGGCAATGCTTGCAGGATGACCGTCCCTGATAACGGTGACATGGGGGGCGGACATTTTTTTAAGAGCGTCAATAGCTTTTTCGGCACGGCTTTCCTGAACTGTACCTATGACTGCATTGATAACAACTATCAGCAGTATCATGATCGGGTCGGCAAGATCGCCGTCTCCGCTGAATATTGCTATACCGAATGATACCGCCGCCGCCGCAAGCAGGAGAAGTACCATAAAATCAGTAAGCTGAGACAGGAATTTGCGTATTATTCCGGGTCTTTTTTTTTCTGTCAGAACATTCTGACCGTATTTTTCTGTTCGTTGTCTGACCTGGGCTGATGTCAGACCTTTTTTTATATCAGTTTCAAGCCGTTTTGCCGTTTCTTCGGCGCTTATGCTGTGCCAATCCATTTTGTCATCCCCTTTTCTGTTTTTAAGTTTTAAGCTATAAATGAGCAAATCTAAAAA
>DEHG01000036.1:4022-5624 GCA_002351795.1 Ruminococcaceae bacterium UBA2806
TATAAATTTGCTCATTTATAATTTTAAGGAAACGCTGATAAATTCATTAACTGGCATTTGGGGCGGCTGGCTCCAAATCTCAAAATCCTGTTTATTCAGTGTTTCCTTAATTTATATTATAAATATTTGAATATTATTCTATTTATTGCTGAGAGTTGACTTTAAAAGGTCAAATAAATTCTGTTTCCGGCAGACTTGTAGGAGTGTTTGAAATGTATCATATGCTCTGATAAATATTCAAGGAGGTCAGATAATGTATAATAATCTGAACGATAAGCCAAAACAGCCCGTAAAGCCCTCTTTTACTCCTGAGATACTTGAAATGTATTTTGAAGTAATGGGAATAAAGGCTTCGTATGATCTTATCAGAAAACGTCCGATGTATACGGGTGTCGGCAATGAGAATCCTGAATTCATTGACGCAAATATCGTCAGCCTTATTTATTCCGATCTTCAGGATTGCTACAAGAAAGTCACATTTGAAACGGTGACAGCCTATCTTAACGTTATCCTTTCACGCAACTGCTTTAATCCTATCCTTATAATGACAGACCTTACCGCATGGGACGGAACAGATCGTGTAAGTCAGGTCTACGATATCCTCGGCATAGCTGAAAGCGACCATCTTTCACAAACGCTTGTGCATAAGTGGCTCTGGCAGACAGCGGCACTGCAGTATAATACATTTGAGTCTCCCTTTGGAGCTGACGGGGTTTTATGCCTGACAGGAAAACAGGGGATCGGAAAAACTTCCTTTTTCCGCACGCTTGCATACCGCAGTGAATATTTCAAAGAGGGTGCGGTAATAGATTTCCGAGACAAGGATACATACATCCGTGCGCTGACGGGATGGATATGCGAATTGGGAGAGGCGGAAAGCTCCCTTCGCCGTGACAATGAAAAAATGAAAGCATTTATCACCCAGTCTGTTGACGAATACCGCAAGCCATACGGACGGGGCGACATACGTTCATTAAGGCGGACAAGCTTTTGTGCGACCTGCAACAGCAGTGATTATCTTACCGATACGACAGGCAACCGCAGATTCTGGACTGTACCTGTTGAGCATATTGACCTTAAAGCCCTTGCAAAGCTTGATGTAGAACAGCTCTGGGTACAGATAATGAGAGAGATACGCAGTGACCACCAATGCTTTCGTCTGACCTATGAGGAACAGAATGCATTAGCCAAGCGCAATTTTTCTCACGAAAAGCCTGTTCCCGCACAGGCGGAGATCGCAGATATACTCAGTGACAGCGGCGGGGACAGATATTCGGTAAAATACAGGATGATGACGGTATCGGAATTCCGTGAAATGTACGACTGTCTCAGACCGTATTCCGTAGTCATTATAGGAAAGGCTTTGTCAAAATTTGGAATAGAAGCGGAAATGACAGTGACGGGCGGCAAAAAAACGAGGTGCCGTTTACTGCCGGAAAGAATTTATGATAAATATGATTACAATACCGGGGTACGGCAGGAACAGTAAGGAACAGTTGTTTTTTCGCTAACTGTTCCAGCTGAAACCCGCATGAATACAGGGTTTTTTGGCACTCTGGTACAGTAGAACAGCAATATGCTTATAGACATATATTTTTTTAT
>DEHG01000076.1 GCA_002351795.1 Ruminococcaceae bacterium UBA2806
GCGTCCCCTTGTAACGGTCATCATTAAAGTTGACTGCTGCCGCAAGGCAGCAAAGTTTTTTTACGGGATGCTAATACAAATTGCACCTATTGGATAATAGTGTTTTTTCAAAAAAACGTTATTCTGATGCGATATAGATGCATATTAAAAATCGACTTTCCCGGATTCAGGTCATACTATGATATCGCTCTGTTCAATTCTTTCATTAAAGAAATTGATGGGCTTGATGCACGGTCTTCTCAGAATGAGTCCCAGTATCAGCGCAAATGGAACAAATGCTAAAAGAAGCAGGATATTGTTCCAGTATGCAGAATACTTCAATCCCGCAACAGCCTCCCTGAGCGCATTTACTCCGTATCTGAACGGCAAATACGGCGCTAATGCCTGGAACGGCGCAGGAAGTACCTCAATCGGGAATGTTCCGCCCGAACCGGCTATCTGTATTACCAGAATGATAACCGCAAGAGCCTTTCCTATAACGCTGAATGTTATTGTAAGCGAGTATATTATCAATGTATATACAAAGCTTGATATCAGACAGCCTATTACAAACATTACCGGATTATCACATTGTATCTTCAGGAAGAAAATATCTCCCAATGCAATTATCCATGCCTGTACCTGACCTAAAAGAAAATAGATAAGATATCTTCCGAAGAAAAGCTGGGTATTTGTCGGTCTGTTAAGTTTTCTAAGCTCATGCTTTGTAAGATCAACCTTCATTACCGCAACAAGTACTATGCCGCCGACCCATAATGCAAGAGATGAATAAAACGGAGTCATTCCAGAACCGTAATTGTCAAGCGGAAATTCCTGGTGCTTCTTAACAGTGACCGGGCTTGAAACAAATTCTCCGAGAGTCTGCGGATTTTCTACTACAGGAGCGATAAGACTCTGTATGGATGAATTATTCAATGCAAGGTCGATCGCCATTGACAATGTGCCGAGCTTCTTCTTTGCATTTTCGATCGATGTTTTCAGTCCTTTAAGCTTTTCTTTTGTATCATCGGTAAGACCAGCCGCATTATCAAAGGCGGAATTAAAATCCGGCACCTTCTCATTCAGATTTGAAAGCAGTGCCGATACATTATCTACAGACTTATATGCATTTGTGACGGTCTGATTTATCTTTTCTCTGATATTTGCAAAGGAATTTGTTATTGCCTGTGGATCAGAGGAGCTTTCATTCAAAAGATCATCAAGCTTCTGTTTTGCTTCCGCTGTGACCTCAGTGCCCTTTTCAATATTATCCGCTATTGAATTGACAGTATCCTTTATTTCATTCTGACGCTGAACGGAATTATTCAGCCTTTCAATAATATCGGAACAGTCTATATCAAGGATATCCTGTATGGTTGTAAAAACATTTATTATACGCTGATAAATCTCTGTCACTCTGTCATTCACGGCAGTTATGCTCCTGAACTTATCCGCTGCTTCCTTTGTGTTTGTATCTACCTTTGCAAAAGCGTCATTGACACGCTGTGTAACATCCTCTGCAAAGCTTTGTGCCGAAAGTAATGACGCTTCAAGAGAATTCGTTATCTGCAAGGCGGCATTTGCAGTATTGGCTACAGAATTCTTTGTTCCTGATACTGCATTCTGAGTCTCGGTGATCTTTTTACTGATAGCGGGGATATTCTTCTTTTTGTCATTGATATTTTCTTTAAGCGTATCGGTTGTTTTGATATATACATCTATGCCGTTGCTGAGCTTATCAAGCTCCGTATTTGCTTTATCAATAGCCTCAACAACAGTATCCGCCGCTTTATCCTTTGTACTGTCAAGGGTTTCTGTTGACAGATTCAGAGTTGTAGCAATGAGCTTTGTTATCGTGCTTACATACTCCGAGCTTACGGATTCCTGTATCGCTTCTATACCCTTATCCGTTATTTTAGGTGCAATGGCATTTTTCTTTTCGTTGACATAATAATGAAGCTTTGCCTGCTCGAATTTTCCTGTTGTAAGCGACAGCAGACATTCGCTGAAATCCTTTGGTATTATTACAGCCGCATAATATTCGCCTTTTTTAACTCCCTTTATTGCTTCCTTTTCTCCGACAAAGGTCCAGCCCATTTTATCATTCTTTTTCAGGTTATCAACTATCTTGTCTCCTGCATTGATGTTAATGGATTTGTAGCTGTATCCCTTGTCAAGCGAGCATACCGCAAACTGCAGTCCGTTCGTGCTGGAGTACGGATCCCAGTTTGAGGCAATATTGAACCATGCATAAAGTGCCGGCAGAATAGAAATACCGATAATAACTATAAATACTATCAGATTCTTGGAAATGCTTTTCAGATCATTCAGAAATATTCTGAATATGTTTTTCATTTTTCGTATTCTCCCCTTTATTATTTTCTGTAATGCTTTGGTCTGGATTTAGAATACTGAGGAGGCGGCATAGGATTCGGTTCGGGTTTCTTCTGCTCAGCACCGGCTTTCATTACCTCAGGATTGACAGCCTTACCGTCCGATGCTGCCGCAGGGACTGTTACCGCCGCTTCGTTCTTCAAAACAGGCGGCGCCGTACCGACTTCTTCATCTTCTTCATCATCGTCCATCCCGTAATAATCAAATTCATCTGCAATACCCAGGAAATTCTTGAATGTATTGTATCTGTATTCAGCCCTTATCATGACAACTACACAATACAGTATCGAAATGACCCAGAGAACGAGAAATTCAATTTTTGTTTCCAGACTGAAAATAAGTGCAAGGAATACTATGCCTGAAATTATTATTGTAAGCGCACCGTATTTTCTGTAGCTGGTGCGCTTATGCTTGGCACTATTGTATTCATTCAGCACCATAAGATATGTCAGATGCTCCTGCTCACGCTGTGAAAGCGGAGGTATCGACTCATCTTTACAGTCATATTTTTCATGAAGAGCTTTCATTGTCTCTTTTTCTTTTTTTGTTGTATTATCCCTGTAATGCGTTATATAATCCGCAATAAAGGAATGATCACGATGCTTAAATCTTTTTGACATAGCGACCTCCTTCTGACTTCAATATTCACGGCATACATTATATTATAAAGTCATTTGTCAAAAGTGTCAAATATATATAGGTTTTTTTCTGACAAAGTGAATTCATTGTTTATCTTTTTCGTCAATCAGCACAATTTTACCATTAATTATATGTAATAATATACGCCTGAACCAATCATTGCAAGCCTGAAAAAACAATTGCGGAAGCGCCGTTATCATCAGCCCTCCCGCATTTTTTCAGGCAGATCAATCCTCATGCCTGTCTGTTTCCTCATCAAGATAATGTTCAAAGTAATTATACTCGTCTATCTTTTCATTATTTGTCATACCGTTCGATACAAAGCCCAGGTACTCCTCGGCGGTTTCAAATTCATCGGGCGCTGCGGCAAAATCCGTATTTTCCGGATACATCAGATCATCTGTTTTTTTATCTTTCATATCATATCTCCTGCGATAATATTTTTGTCATACGGCAGCCCGGTATAAAGAGAATGAAAACAGGCTGCCCATATTAATATATGCAGAACGAAAAGAATAATACTCTTATCCTTTGATACTGAACAATAAAAAATCAGTCCAGAAAATCTTTAAGCTTTTTGCTGCGGCTGGGATGGCGCAGCTTTCTCAGCGCCTTTGCCTCTATCTGACGTATACGCTCTCTTGTAACGTTGAATTCTTCTCCTACCTCTTCAAGAGTCCTTGCACGTCCGTCATCAAGACCGAAACGAAGTCTGAGAACCTTTGCCTCTCTCGGCGTAAGCGTATTAAGAACATCTGCAAGCTGTTCCTTCAGCAAGGTGTTTGAAGCGGCATCCTGCGGGGCAGGCGCATCATCATCGGGTATGAAATCTCCGAGGTGACTGTCCTCCTCCTCGCCTATCGGCGTTTCAAGCGAAACAGGCTCAAGTGATACACGCATTATCTCCCTTACCTTATCAGCAGGCATTTTAAGAAGCTCAGCTATCTCCTCCGCAGTAGGCTCATGTCCCGTTACATGAAGAAGCTGGCTTGACGCCTTTTTCACCTTATTTATTGTCTCTACCATATGAACGGGGATACGGATAGTTCTCGCCTGATCGGCTATTGCCCTTGTGATCGCCTGACGTATCCACCATGTGGCATATGTTGAAAATTTGAAGCCCTTTGAATGATCGAATTTTTCAACTGCCTTTATAAGACCTAAATTACCCTCCTGGATAAGATCGAGGAACTGCATCCCTCGTCCGAGATAACGCTTTGCTATACTTACAACAAGTCTGAGGTTAGCTTCCGACAGTCTTTGCTTTGCCTCAACATCACCGTTTGTAATGCGTATTGCAAGCTCCGTCTCCTCATCCGAGGAAAGCAGAGGAACACGACCTATCTCTTTAAGATATATCTTGACAGGGTCATCAATGGAGACGCTTTCAGATGGTTCATAATTATCATCCATCATTCCCTCATCTTCCGTAATTGCAGAAAGCTCGCTGTCATCAAGAATAATATCATCAAGCGTCTCCACGATCTCTATGCCGTTTGTTTCAAGAGAATCATAAAATCTCTCCATAGCCTCGGCATCTATATCCATCTCTCCTATTGCATCCAGTATTTCCTTATTGCTGAGATGTCCTTTTGACTTGCCAAGTTCAGTCAGTTCTTTAAGTACCGATCTCTTTTCCGGCTGTACTCCGTTTGCCATATTTTTATTCCTCCCGATCATTATTTTTCTTTCAATTTCCAAGACGCTTTACTCCCTGCTGTAAAAGCTTTCCTGCTTCTTCCTCGCTTATATTCATAGCATTTGCAATTTCCTGAACCGACATAGGCGACTTTCCTGACAAGCCGAAATTCATTGCGACCGCTTTTGCTTCATCCTCCGGAAGCGCCGCAAGCATTTCTGCAACCTGAGCTGAAAGCTGGCTTTCCGCCTCGTCATCTGTTCTTTCAGGCTCTGTCATATTCCTCCCGAAGGCAAGCATCTCACCGACTCTTTCCTCGGAAAGTCCAGTATCCTTCGCTATATCCTCCGCTTTTGCTTTTTCACCTGATGCTGACAGCTTTTTAAGCGATTTTATGACCTTTGCAAGATCCTCTGCCATTGCCGCAGGTATTTTCACGGGCTTTTCCTCTTCCCTTGTCAGCTCCTGCATCAGCCTGCACAGTCTGAACACACAATATGCTGAAAAGCTTATATTATCATCCTGCCAACCATCAGTAAGAGTCATCAGCAGAAGATTTCCCTCCTGAACAAGATCAAGATAAAGAACACCCTTTCCTATATACCTTTGCGCTGTCCATACCGGCAGATAAAGACAGCCCTCGATAAGCTCTCCAATTGCATCCTCGTCTCCGTCACAAATGCTGTACAAAAGCTCCTGTTCTCTGTCACTGCTCAGGAATTCAAGCTCCGCTGTTTCGTTCAGGTAAAGTACAACAGGATCTTCTCTTCCTTTTACGGAGTTCATCTCTTCCTCGGAGGAGTCCTTTATCCTCTTATTAAGCTCCTTTATACTCTGCTTATCAAGGCGGAAACCCGAATAAAAGGTTATCCCCTCTTCATGCAGCTCATGCAGCAGCTGCTTTATGTCATCATCCTGTGCGTCAGTATTTTCTGCTAAATATACTATTTCCTCAAGCTCAAGCACATTTCCGCCTGCTGACGCCTTTACAGATAATGATGAAGCTGTTTTGTCAATATCAAATTTTTCCTTTTCCATTTTTTCCTCACTGAAATTATTTTAACTTTTTGCTCCTGCTGGGATGGCGAAGCTTTCTCAGCGCCTTTGCCTCTATCTGACGTATACGTTCTCTCGTAACATCAAATACCTCGCCTACCTCCTCAAGCGTTCTCGGTCTTCCGTCATCAAGTCCGAAGCGCAGGCGTATGACCTTTTCCTCTCTTGGTGTAAGCGTTGAAAGAACAGAATCAAGCTGCTCTTTAAGCATAGCCTGCAAAGCTGCTTCCTGCGGAGTCAGAGTGCTGTCATCGGGTATAAAATCCCCAAGATGGCTGTCCTCCTCCTCGCCGATAGGAGTCTCCAGCGAAACAGGCTCCTGAGATGCTCTCATCGCTTCTTTTATCTTATCTGGTGAGGTATCTATATATTCCGCTATTTCCTCGACAGTCGGCTCATGTCCGTTTTCATGAAGAAGCTGTATTGAGGCTTTTTTTATCTTGCTTATTGTTTCACCCATATGAACGGGTATGCGTATCGTTCTTGACTGATCGGCTATAGCCCTTGTTATTGCCTGACGTATCCACCATGTTGCATAGGTAGAAAACTTGAATCCCTTTGTATGGTCAAATTTTTCCACAGCCTTCATAAGACCTAAATTGCCTTCCTGTATAAGGTCAAGAAGCTGCATTCCTCTTCCGAGATAACGCTTTGCTATACTTACGACCAGACGGAGATTTGCCTCCACAAGCCGCATACTTGCTTCCTCATCGCCCTGCAATATTTTTTCAGCGACCTGTGCTTCTTCATCCGGACTCAGAAGCGGCACCCTGCCTATCTCCTTGAGATATATTCTTACCGGATCATCGGTACTTACGACCGTTTCAGAAACTGCCGTTTCCTCTTCATCTTCGGAAGAAAGACTGTCAAGCTCCGGATCATCCAGCATCAGTTCGTCCATTGTTTCTACGATCTCAACACCGCTTGATTCAAGCATATTATAAAAGCTTTCCATCTGATCAGGCTCAATATCCATATCACCTGTTGCATCGAAGATCTCCTTGCTTGTGATCTGTCCTTTGTTTTTGCCAAGCTCCAGCAGATCACCGAGAATGTTTTTCTTGTCCGTTTGCTGATTGTTCATAATTCTCCTCCTGATCATTCGTTATTCTGTAAATCCTGCTTTTTATTTTTTCTTTTCCCTCAGCCTGCGTAACTGCTCCATTATCGTATCATTATCTGCTGTGGCTGCCTGCTCCGGAGTAAGACGCTGCTTCTGCTCTATGAGTATTTCCATATATTCCCCGGCAGCCTGATCCGGATATTTCTCCCTCGGATGCGACATCATCATACCTGATATGCGTCCCATCTCATCCTGAGTCAGTTCGCCTGAAATATCGGTCATTGTTATTTCTCTGCCCTCATCAATTCTATTTTTAAGGACTTCATATATGTGCCTGTTAAATCTTGTGACAAAATTATCGGCAGGAAGTTCCCTTGCTATTTTCATGGCGGTATCGGGATCATGGATCATAAGTGATATTATTGCTTCCTCTGCATTTGCCGCACGAAGATTGAAACGCTTTTCCGTATTGAGTTTATCTGCACGCCCGCTTATTACATCCTGAGCCTGACGCTGCTCCGTCTTTTTGAATTCCCTGTATTTTTGTTTTGTACTCTTTTCAATAAGACGTTTAAACGCTGACTTTTCTATTTCAAGCTCCCTTGAAAGCCTGCTTGTATATACATCCTGTTCAACAGGATTTTCAAGCAAGGCAATAAGACCTGCTGCCTTTGTTGCAAATTCCACCTTCTGTTCCGGTATCTCTGTATTATAGCCCTGTCGCAGCTTCATTATCCGATATTCGATATCATTTCCGGATCTTTCTAAAAGCATACGGAACCTTGCGCTTCCCTGATCTCCGTGTGATTTGATAAATTCATCAGGGTCTTTCCCGTTTGGAACAGTAAGTATCTTTATCTTTATACCTGTAGGTCTTAATATATTTATCGCTCTCTGAGTAGCCTTCTGTCCTGCCTCGTCAGCATCATAGCAAATAACGACCTCATCACAGTAGCGCTTTATTATCATTGCCTGTTCCTCAGTAAGTGAAGTTCCGAGAGTGGCAACGGCATTTTCAAAGCCTGCCTGATGAAGCGCTATTACATCCATATAACCCTCAACAAGTATAAGCTGTCCCTGCGCCTTGTTTTTTGCAAATTGAAGGGCAAATAGATTACGGCTTTTATTGAATGCCGGAGTATCGGATGTATTAAGATATTTAGGCTTGATATCCGACATGATACGTCCGCCGAAGGCGATCACATTTCCCCGCAGATCAATTATCGGGAACATTACCCTGTCTGAAAAACGGTCAAAAATATATCCTCTTGTTGACTGACTTGCCAGATTTGCCTGTATTAACTCGTTATTTGAAAAACCCTTGGATTTCAGATAATTCACAAGTTCAAAGCGTTCGCCGGGGGAATAGCCAAGGCCAAAATGGATTATCGTCTTTTCGGAAAGCCCTCTGCCCCTGAGATAATCGAGCGCACGTTTTCCTCCTGGTGAATAAAGCTGACGATGATAAAATCTTGCCGCCTCACGGTTTGCTTCATATATTCTTGTTTTCAGCTTTCCCATATTATCATAGGCTCCGTCTTCGGGTAGAGTCATTCCCGCCCTTTCCGCAAGCAGCTTTACAGCATCGACATAATCAAGATTTTCTATCTTCATTATGAATGTTATAACATCGCCGCCTGCGCCGCAGCCAAAACAATGAAAAAAGCTGTTTTCTCTTGAAACGTTAAAGGAAGGCGTTTTTTCATTATGAAACGGGCAAAGCCCAACAAGATTCCTTCCCGATTTTTTCAGCTGAACATAGGAGGATATGACATCAGCTATATCAGTCCTTGCTTTCAGCTCCTGTTTGAATTCATCTGTTATCGCCAATGAGTCATCCCCTTAATTCAATAAGTGTTTTTAAAGATAAACGGCTTTGGTATATACAGAGCCTTGAATATCTCCGTTGCATATCTGTCCGTCATTCCCGCAAGATAATCGCATACCGCTGTTTCAACGCTTTCACTTTCAGCTGTATGTCTGTTCTCTACGGGCATATCTCCGGGACGCTTCAGAAAATATTCATACAAAAAGCCCATAAATGCCGGCACCTTGCGTTCCTCATGCTTTGCAAAGCCGTTTGAATAAACGACGGCATACATAAAAGAATGAAGTCTGTCAAAAACGCCCTGTATCTGTTCGTCCATTTTCAGTTCGCCGCCGCCTGAATTTTCAATAAGCGACAGAACAAGTGTATTTATCCTTTCGGACGTTCCGTGTCCGAGAAGCTG
>DEHG01000145.1:0-277 GCA_002351795.1 Ruminococcaceae bacterium UBA2806
ATCGTTTTGAAAGTACAGGAATAAAAATACAAGATACTAATCTTGCAGAAAGATATAGCTGGTCAACAAAAACGGTAGTTGGCATTCTTGAAAATGAAGTGTATCTTGGACATACAGTTAATTGCAAAAGTACGACCATATCCTATAAGGATAAAACAAAGGTGAAGATTCCAAAGGAAGAACAGATAAGATTTGAGAACACGCACGAGGCAATTATTGATAAAGAAACATGGGATATTGTTCAGAATGTCAGGGCAGGCAGAAGAAGGATTACTAA
>DEHG01000145.1:372-9202 GCA_002351795.1 Ruminococcaceae bacterium UBA2806
CCAGAGAATTACTACTTTATGTGTGCATCATATCGTAGGCACAAGGCAGGTGACTGTACTACAGCTCATAGAATCAGGGAATCTGTCCTTGAAGAGATAGTCAGAGAAGAGATAAATGAAGCTATATTCAGGGCGAGAGAAAATAAAGAGGAATTTATCAAGTGTATTACTTCAAGAACTCAGGCAGATAATGACAGAAGATTATTTGAAAAGCAATCTACTCTGACAAGACTACAAATTAGAAGTGAAGAAATTAATAAAATATTCCGTAAGCTCTATGAAGATAATGCACTGGGCAGAATCCCACAGGAACAGTATGATATTCTCTCGGAAAGCTATACCAAAGAGCTGTCAGAAATCAAAGAAAAGATTCCATATCTTGAGCAAGAAATACAATCCATAAAAGATGAAACTGTTGGTGTGTCAAAGTTTCTATACCTTGCCGATAAGTATGTATATATCGAAGAGCTTACACCAGAAATTATCAGAACATTCATTAGTAAAATTCTGATATATGATAAGGGTAAAGACGAGCCAAAGGAAATTGAGATTTACTTCACTAATATCGGAAAGATATAACTATACAGAAAAGAGCAGATAGCTGAAATATTATCAGTTATCTGCTCTGTGTTTGCTCAATTACTCAGCTACAATATATTCAAAAGAGCCTCACTAACTCTTTTTTGAAACTGCAAGCAAATGTCCTGACAAGCCGATTATTTCTTCACAGGTATCCAACAGTCTAACTGTATTCATAAGTGCGTTTCTTGAGACATCGTTTTTCATAAGCTCATCAATATAATTAGCAAGCCATGCACCACCCATAATCCCATGAACAACAGTGTCGGAAAAACCACCCTCGCACAGCTCTTTTCTGAGAGCCTTTGCGGTATGCAGATATGCACTGCCCAAACCACTGTAAATGGTATTATCAGGATTGATGTGGTGTCCATCATGAAGTTCTCTTTCAACCATTTTTATAAACTCAGGTTTTTCAAGTGTTTTGTCTGGATTTTCACCGAGGGGATTATACACAGTTATATTATGAAGCAGAACAGAAAAAGGAGTTAGTGCTGCTGAAAAAAGTATGCCGTTATCTTTTAATAGTCTTGTGCTTTCTTTGATAGCGAGAATACGCTCACTGTAGTCGGTTATATGATACAAAGGTCCCATCAGAAGTACTGCGTCAGCACTTTTGTCCTTTCTTGGAACTGATAAAGCATCACACACCTCGGCTGATTTAAGACTACATTCAGGATATTCCTTACCAAGTTCATTGCTCATCTCGATATTCTTAGGGAACAAATCGAAAAGATGCACCTCGTAGCCTAATGAAGCAAGCCAATATGAATACTCACCATAAGCTCCGCCTATATCGTAAATTACTGCAGGTGGATTTGGTAGATTTTCAAGCAATATTTCTTTGGTTCTCTCAAATTCTATTATACCGATATTACTTCTTAAACGATTTTTTTCAAAGCCTGACTCGTAATATGTCAGAGCAGAGTTGTCTACTGATTTTGATTTTTTCATAATAGTTTTCTCCTTGTCAGATAGAATTATTTTGTGTATGTTTGTATTAGTATGGTGTTGGTGGTGAACGAGCTGTTCCGACATATCAGTTTCTCCTTTCATTCAGAATAAAAAAGTGGTCAAAGGCAAGAGCCCTTGACCACTGCTGGTTGTAATATATCTTTACAAACACAACAAACTAAGCCCGTTGCCAGAATATGACTCGGACTGCTGCTGATTCATTTTTAAGAATGCTGTATAAATCATAGCTGTTGTGCTCCTTTAATAATTTTGCTTATTATAACAGGGAAAGAATTTTTTGTCAACAATATACTTATGTTTATTTTATAATTTCAGTAAGCTTATCTTCGTTTTTGCTGTAATAAATCATAAAGCTTTTTACATCAGGAATTTCAAAATCAAGCAACGGTACAATATGCAGAGCTTCATTTTCGATATGCTTTGATACAAGCTTTTCAGGTAAAATACTATATCCATTACTGCCAATAAGATAATCAATTATATTTCCTGCTCTATCAAATTCAATAGGGAAATGATGATATTTTGGGAACAAATCCTTGATGTATTCGCCTATATTCTGAAATGGGAAATTACAGTAGTAATAATCAATATCAGAAAGTTCTGACAATAATATTCCGTATTTATACTTTGTATTTTTGCAATCGGTAACAAGTACCATTTTATCCTCGCAAAAAGTTTTGCACATAATATTGTTTTTATGATATTCAGAAAATGTAAAGGCTATGTCAATACTTCCGTCAATCACCATATCAATAAGTGGTAATGAATGTGATATTACAATCTTGACAGCAGTATCATTTTTTCTCTGTAAAAATGATTTAACCTTTTCATTTATGTGACAGTCAAAAATAGTGTTTGTAGAGCCGATAGTAAGACTTTTTTCGAACCTTGTATCTGAAGAAATATCAGAAATTGCCTTTTCTTCAAGGTCGACAATTCTCTTTGCATAATCAAGAAATTTTATACCTGACTCCGTAAGTTGTACACTCTTTTTGTCACGAATGAAAAGCTGTGCATTTACTTCCCTTTCAAGCTCAGCAATTCTGTTTGTTATTGTGGATTGTGCAACATACAAGGCTTCAGCTGTTCTTGTAAAATTTTTGTATTTGCATAAGGTTATAAAGGTTTTCAGATTTTCGCTGTTCATACGCACCTCAATAATCAAATTTATGAATTATAATAATCAGAATAAATCGTTTTACAAATTATATCATATATGATATAACAAAATCAAGACAAGACTTGTCATTATCATTTTGGAGGCATTTATGAACAGCTTAGGAACAGTAACAATTGACACCGAAAGGCTATTGCTTAGAAGATTTGAATATTCAGATGCAAAGGATATGCTTGAACTATGGGTAAGCAAGCCTGAAATTCAGTATCCTTATAGTGAGCCAATATATACTACTCTTGAAGAAGTAAATAATCTGCTAAAAAAGTATATATCATCATACGAAGATGATAACTATTACAGGTGGGCAATTATTGATGTAGAAGATAACCGTTGTATTGGTCAGATTGCATTTTATCTTGTAAACACAGATAATTATTTTGCAGAAATTGAATACTGCATTGCCACAGAATATCAAAACAAGGGATATATGACAGAGGCAGTAAATGCTCTGCTCAAGTTTGGTTTTACCGTAATGGATTTACACAGAATACAGATTTCTGCAAAGGATTTTAATGTTCCATCAAGACGAGTGATTGAGAAGTGTGGATTTACATATGAAGGAACATTACGTGGTTTTTTCTATTATGATGGAAACTACATTGACAGACTTTACTATTCAATGCTTAAGGATGAATACATAAGTAGAATGAGGTGATTATATGGATATTCAGAATATGTTTGCAGAGCGAATTGGTGGCAATCAGTTTGGCATAAATAATGAAATTTATAAATTTGCACTTATTAAAGAATGGAAAAGAAATGCACAGTCAAAATTTAAAGACATTATGCCATTGATAGATATGGGTGTTGGTGAACCTGACATTGGAGCAGATAGTTCGGTCGTTGAGCTTCTTTCAAGCGAAGCTCGTAAGCCTGAAAATAGATTTTATGCTGATAATGGTATAGAGGAGTTTCGAGTTTCTGCTTTACAGTATATGAAGAAAGTATTTAATGTTGGAAATCTGACAACAAACAATATACTGCATGGAATAGGAAGTAAACCCATACTCTCTATATTACCTGAATGTTTTATAAATGAGGGTGATTATCTTATTCAGACAGTTCCTGGTTATCCGGTTATGGCAACGCATACAAGGTATTGTGGTGGAAAAGTATATTCACTTCCGCTAAAGGAGGAGAATAATTACTATCCTGACTTTTCTGAAATTCCTGATGAAGTATTAGAAAAAGCAAAATTGTTGTATATAAACTATCCTAATAATCCAACTGGTCAAATAGCAACAAAGGATTTTTTTGAATATGTAGTTGCATTTGCTAAGAAAAATAACATAATAGTCGTACACGATGCTGCTTATGCTGCGTTGACATATAATGGTGTTAAACCACTAAGCTTCTTATCTGTTGATGGTGCTATTGATGTGGGTGTTGAAATTCATTCTCTTTCAAAATCATTTAATATGACAGGCTGGAGATTAGGGTTTGTTGTTGGTAATGAAAAAATAATCTCAGCGTATGGTGCAGTAAAGGATAACACTGACAGTGGTCAATTCAGAGCAATTCAAAAAGCAGGTGCATTTGCACTTAGTCACACTGAAATAACAGAGAACACTATTAGGAAATATGATAGAAGATTTAATCTTTTAGTTGATGTTTTGAATGAATCAGGCTTTAGATGTAAAAAGCCAAATGGTACATTTTATCTCTATGTAAAAGCACCTATTGGAACAAAGAGTGGTGTAGTGTTTAACTCTGCACTTAAAGTAGCCGAATATCTTTTGCAAAATGCTAATATTTCAGTTGTCCCTTGGGACGATAGTGGGCATTATTTAAGATTTTCTGTTACATTTGAAGCAAGTAGTGTTGATGACGAAATTAAGATAATGAATGAATTAAGAAAAAGGTTAAAAGTGTTAGATTTTATTTTCTAAGTAAATAGGGCATATAAAAGAGCAGATGGCTGGATAATACCAGTTATCTGCTCTATTTTTGGTTGTATTATAATATTTTGTAGTAGTGTTCCTTATGAGAAGTCAACGGAGGCGGTTGACTACGCGAAAGCACGGGATGGTATCGGGATCGGGATTTACATGAAGGGCATATCCCACCACGCGGCTCCATCGCGGATTGCCCGCCAGCATCGCGATCTGTCCGTAGGTCGCGACCTTGCCGTACGGTATGCGCCTGACAACGTCGTATATCAGCTCAAAGGTGTTCTTCATATCATATCCCGCTTTCGAAATGATCTATAGGATCATTCTATCACAAATTTGACCGTTCAACAACCGAAATATTTGACATCTATCGTTTTATATTATATATTTTAATCAAAGAAAAAACAGAAAGGAACTGTTATCATGAACGAAAATCTGATTTGTCAGTGCTGCGGCATGCCGCTGAACGAAGAAGAGCTTTTCAGCCGCGAGGCAGACGGCAGCGTCAACAAGGATTACTGCAAGTGGTGCTATGCCGACGGAAAATTCGCCTATGAGAGCAAGGAGAGCCTGCTCGATTTTCTCGTAGCCAATATGCCGGATCCCGAGGGTCGGCCCGACGATGAACGCCGCGCGATGTACGACGGCTGGCTGTCACAGCTCAAGCACTGGAAACAGGCGTAAGGGCGCCCGGTTTTTCATCCGGAGCCGTAACATTTGATAAAGAACAGCGAAACTGCGACTCTACCGACGGTTGATTTCTCCCCGTTCAACCGTCGGTATGTGGTGTTTTGACTCAGTGAAAGCTATGATATTATTCGAAAGGAGGTCAAAGCACATGGATCAGATAAAGATCGGTAGATTTATTGCAGAAAAAAGAAAAGAACAAAAAATGACACAAGTGCAGCTTGCCGAAAAGCTCGGCATCACAGATCGCGCCGTATCGAAATGGGAGACCGGCAAATCGCTGCCGGACGCTTCGATAATGCTCGAGCTGTGCGGGCTGCTCGGTATCACAGTCAACGATCTGTTGAGCGGGGAGGTTGTATCAATGAATAATTACAATGATAAAATGGAAAAGAATCTGATCGAGGCAGTCAGACAGAAGGAGCAAGCCGACAAAAGGCTGCTTTCGCTCGAAGTACTGATAGGCATGATCTCTACGGCATTCCTGATCTCGATGACAGCCGCGGCGGCGCTCATCCCTATGCAGGATTGGATAAGGTTTTTGCTGATCGGCATCGGCGTCGTGCAGTTTATCGTCGCTATGATGTTCGCGATCAGGATAGAACAGACAGCGGGATACTACGAATGTCAGGATTGCGGTCACAGATATGTCCCGTCCTATAAAAGCGTGAACCTTGCTCCGCACATGGGCAGGACGCGGTATATGAAGTGTCCGCAATGCGGTAAAAAATCATGGCAGAAAAAAGTGCTGAGCTCCGAGGTGAAAGCTGATGAATAACACTGTATTCGACAGAACCAAAGTAATAAAATATCTTATCTGGACCTTTGGGCTCGCGTACGCCATACAGATCGGAGTATGGCTGCTTTACAAAAACGGTCTTTCGCTCATCGGGTCGCTTGTTATGGCAGCTATGATGTTCGTCCCTATGCTCGGCGTTCTGCTGTCCGGCAGCAAGCTCTCCGGCATGGGCTGGAACCCGAGGATAAAAAAGAACATCAAGCCTATACTGATCGCGTGGTTCGCGCCCGCTGTCCTGACAGCCGTCGGAGCGGTGCTGTATTTTCTGATTTTTCCGACTCATTTCGACATGAGCGGAAACTATTTAGTCGGCGCCGTGGGTGAAGAAGCGCTCGCGCAGCTGGAGGCTCAGGGGCTTACCTATCCCGTATACATCATCATATCCGCGGTCAGCTGCCTTACCTATGCTCCCCTGCTGAACGGAGCCCTCGCGCTGGGCGAAGAGATCGGCTGGAGAGGCTTTCTGTATCCTCAGCTCAAGGCGAGATTCGGCAGAAGCATCGGCTTGCTGCTCGGCGGCGTCATCTGGGGCGTATGGCACGCGCCGCTGATCTGGCTGATAGGCTACGAGTACGGGACAGATTACTTCGGTTATCCCATAGTCGGGATACTGCTGTTCTGCGTGTTCACGATCGCGATGGGCATGATCTGCGACCGGCTGTACGAAAAGAGCGGGAGCATCTGGACGCCGTCGATATGCCACGGAGCCGTCAACGCCGCGGCGACCCTGCCGCTTGCATTATGCCTGTCGGATACAGGCTCCGCAAGACTGCTGGGACCCGTGCCCAACGGACTTATCGCAGGCATACCGTTTTTGGCGGCGGCGGTCATCATCATGCTCCGCAGCAAGAAAGCAGACTCGGTCTGATATATCATCTATCATAGAAGCCCATAGCTGACATAAAAGCAGTTATGGGCTTTATCATTTTTCTGCCGCGAAACAAAACCGTAGACATACAGGTGGAAATATGCTATAATCCAATAAAGATAATGCATATAGAAAGGAAGAGTTGAACGATGTCGGATAAGATATACTCCGTTGCGAATATCCAAACGCTTTTAGCTCCGGTTTTCAAAGCATACAACATCAAAAAAGCGATCCTGTTCGGCTCATAAGCCAAGGGGCTCGCAGCCAAAAACAGCGATGTGGACATCCTTGTCGACAGCGGCTTAAAAGGGCTCGAGTTCTTCGGCTTGTCGGAAGACGTTGTTACAACTCTGGACAAAAATGTTGATCTGCTCGATACGTCGCAGATCATCCCGAATTCTACGGTAGATAAAGAGATCGCAAAGAGCGGGGTGTTGATATATGGACAATAAGGACGTACTTGTACTCAATAAGATTTCAGATCATATTAATGCTGTTATTTCTTATTGCGAACTCTGCTTCTCTCTTGATGATTTCCAGGCTGATCCCATGAATGTTGAGGCTTGTGTATTTAATCTATGCAAATCGGTGAGCTTGCAAAAATCGCACTATCCGATAGTGCAAAAGCTCAGATCACAACGATTCCGTGGAAACAGCTTTACGGCATGCGCAACAGGATAGTACACGGTTATTCCGGTGTAGATATGCGTATCGTTTGGGATACAATTCATGACGATCTGCCGGTTTTGAAAAACAAGATCGAAAAATATCTGTGATCAAGAATCAGTCGGAACAGGAGAGGATAATATGACTTCTGCTGAATTAATTATGACAATAGTGGTTTTTATTCTCGCGGGGGTATGGCTGCTTGTGGGTATACTGAACTTTTTTGAAAAAGGCTTCTTGCTCAACAACGCCTACATCTACGCGTCCAAAGCCGAGCGGAAGGCTATGGACAAAAAGCCGTATTACAAGCAGACGGCGATAGTATTCTGCATAATGAGTCTTATGTTTATTATAATAGGCTTGTCGGTTGTTCTGAAAAGCAGCACGATCGCGCTGCTTGACATACCCGTCGCCGCCGCGGCGATCATCTATGCGATAGTTTCATCCGTGTTGATAAACAAGAAAACAAAGAAATGATCAAAGCATGATGATCCGATATTACATTGTGCCGCGGGACCGGATAAGGGGCGATAAGTATGGAACATGACTGCGGATTCACAAAGGAAGACAATTGGTTCAGATACAGAGCCGCCGCGATAATCATCGAAGACGGCTGTGTCTTAGCAGTCGGGAACGAAAAGGAAAATTACTTTTATTCTGTCGGCGGCGGAGTCCATATGAACGAAAAAGCCGAGGACGCTGTCGTCAGAGAGGTGCTGGAAGAAACAGGAGTGCAGTATCAGATAGACAGGTTGGCTGTCATCCATGAGAATCTCTGGAACGGCGCCGGCGCTTATGATAAAGGTCTGCACTGTCACGAGATCGCTTTGTATTATCTGATGAAGCCGAGAGGCACAAAGGAGCTGAACAGCAACAGCTATACGCGCTTCAACGATAAAGAAACCATGCACTGGATCCCCATCAAAGAATTGAATAAATACACAGTATACCCGACCTTCCTCAAAGACTATCTCCTCAAATCCCATACCGGGATAGAACACATAATAACCGATGAAAGAACATCCCCAAACAACTGAAAACAAACGACAAAAAGCCCTCAGCCGTTTTAACTGCCGGGGGCTTTATCAGTTATCAGTGAACAGTTATGATTTCGCCGAAGCGAATGTTATGATATGAACGCTCGGCGTTCACAGTTGAGCCGTCGGCTCACTCCCACTCGATAGCAC
>DEHG01000061.1:0-3050 GCA_002351795.1 Ruminococcaceae bacterium UBA2806
TACCAACTGAGCTACACCAGCGAATATGCGTCTTTTCGACTGCCTTAATATAATAACATACTAATTAGTATTTGTCAAGAAAAATTTTTAATTATTTATCTTTTTTCAGGTTGAATAATCAGAGAAAATATGTTATTTTATTCTGAGAGTTATTTCAGGATAAAAGAAGGGAATTATCGGAAATGGGATATGATATTCTTAAACAAGCACCTTCTGTAATTCAGGAGTTTCTGATATACATCGGAAATGTAAAGGGAAGATCTGATCTTACAGTAGAAGAATATTTTCGTGATCTGCGTACATTTTTCCGCTTTTTGATAAAGGACAGAGGACTGATTAACAAAGATATTGATATTGACGAAATAGATATTTCAAGTGTAGATATTGAAATGATCGGTTCGGTTACATTTACGGAAATTATAATGTTTTTGAACTACTGCAAGGATGAAAGAGAAAACAATGCAGCTACAAGGGCAAGAAAAACATCATGTTTAAGGGATTTCTTCGGTTATTATGCCGTAAAAGTACATAAGATCGATCACAACCCTACAGATGCGCTTGAAGCGCCCAAAATAGCAAAGAAACTGCCAAGATATCTGACTCTGGAAGAAAGCTTAAAACTGCTGGAGTCAGTTGACGGTGAGTTCAAAGAAAGAGATTACTGCATACTGGTTTTCTTTCTGAACTGCGGAATGCGTATATCAGAGCTTGTCGGGATAAACTTATCGGATATCAACAGTGAATACCTGCTCAGGATCAGGGGAAAGGGTAATAAAGAACGAACACTATATCTTAACGATGCCTGTATAAATGCGCTTAAAGATTATTTGCGTGTAAGACCTGTTGAAGGTATCGAGGATAAGAACGCTCTCTTTATAAGCCGCAAGAGAGGACGAATATCAAGGAAGGGAGTCTATCATATGGTAAATCATTATCTTGAAAAGATAGGACTCGGCGACCAGGGATATTCCCCTCATAAGCTTAGACATACGGCAGCAACACTTATGTATCAAAAAGGCGGAGTTGATATAAGGACCCTGCAGGCTATACTCGGACATTCAAATCTGGGTACAACTCAGATCTACACCCATATAGCCGACGATCAGATAAAAAACGCACTGAACAGCAATCCGCTTTCATCAGTATAAGTTTTTTTATTATTTTAACTTTTACTTTATTTTACTGAAGTGCTTGTATTTTTCAATATCTTTTTCTTTTGCGTAACCTGTGGGGGAGAATATACCAATAACCCTGCCTATAAGAAATACCGATTCGTCGCTTCTGAAATGCATCACAGGATAATCAGGATTAATAGAGTGGAGTCCGTCTTTTTCATAACGCTTTATATAAGTTTCATTTCCGACGATAAATGCTCCTATTTCTCCGGGTTCAAGGGCTGAATCACCTGTAATACGCTGAACAAGCACATCCTGTCCGTCAGAAAAAGCCGGCTCCATACTGTCGCCATTTACTTTAAAGATACTGTCTGCCCTGCTGACCTCAGGGGTGGAATAAACATATACAGGCTTTGCATCTTCTTCATATTCTGTCGGATCGCCGGTACCTGCCGCAAGACTTTTATTGAAGTACAGCAGTACTTTAAGATCGGGTATGTTTTCTGCATCTTCCGTCATTGCAAGGCTTTCAATAAGCTTATCGACTGCATAACGATGACCTTTTGACAAAGCTTCGTATTTTTTTATCAGTTCCTTCTGCTTTTCAGTAAGCGTCTCCGCCGGCTGTTCAATATTGAACAGCTCATATAAGGAAATATCAAGTATACGGCAGATCGCAGGCAGAAGGTTTATATCCGGACGGGAACGGCCTGTTTCCCAGTTTGAAATTGAATTGCCTGTTATCCCGAGAAGCTTAGCCATTTCCTTTTGTTCAAGACGGTTCTTTTCACGATAATATTTTATTCTTTCGCATACAAGCGGAAGAGAAGGTATCTGCTGAGCTTTACCTGTTTCGGGATCTATTTTTTGAACGCCTTTTTCAGCAGGAAGTTCAAAGCTTCTTTTTGACATGAAGATCACCTCTGAATATTTATTCTTTATTTATAATAACACAATAAAATACATTTGTAAAGCATTATCATTACATAAGATATAGAATTATCCGGCATTATAGTCTTTTACCAATTGCAGAACTTTTTCCTCACGTTTTATCATTATTTCATTAAATAAATCATCGCTGTGATAATTTCGGTTTGTCTTAATAGCGTCCTCAATATTGACAAATCTTAATACAAACTCCGCATCCTTCTCATAATCATCAAGTTCCTGATCTGAAACATACTTTTCAGCCTTACACAAAAAATAAAAATTTTCCTGTTCAAATATTGTATCAGGTGAATAGTTGCTTTTCTGTCGCCGCATAACACTCCCGAATTCAATAATGCTTTCCGGTATAACAGTCAATCCTACTTCTTCTCTTACTTCTCTGATAAGGGCGGTGTGCATATCCTCGTTTTCTTTTATCCCGCCTCCGGGAAATTTGTAGTATTTCTCCTTTTTGCTGTATACAAGCGCAATTTTATCGCCGCTTAAAATAATTCCTCTTGCGGACGGTCTTTTATAAACGATGTAATTATGCTCATAATCGTTCAGATCAATTGAAAACAACTCTTTCATGATAAAATCTCCTTTTTTCAGTATTATATCATAAAAATTAATAAAATTTCTATAAAATTTTTCCTTTTTTGATTGAAATTATAAAAAATATGTTATAATATATTTATAATTATATCGGTGGTGTATTTATGAAAGCTGAAAAGAACAGAATAAAAAAACGAAATCTGATCGGCACAATTCTTATTATTTGTATTTTGCTGTGTTTTACAGGCTGTGAAAACAATACAGGTAATTCAATAAAAGATACTGATACATATATCTACACTGAATCTGATAATGAATCAGTTTCATTTCCTGAAAAAGAAAACAGCAAAAAATCCGGATCAGAGAAACAGGAAAGCCCGGAAACAAAGAACAATGAAGTATCAGAAAAAAGTGGAAGCTCTGAAACGGAAAGCATTGAAGTATCAGAAAACA
>DEHG01000061.1:3176-7212 GCA_002351795.1 Ruminococcaceae bacterium UBA2806
TGAAAGCTCAAAGCAGAAAAAGAGCAATAATTCGGATGAAAGCTCCGAAATGTCTCAGGAGGAGGAAGAAACATCCGCAATATCCGCAGAGGTTAGTTTTGTTATCCAAAAGTATACAACTGAGGGTGGTGTTCTTGATCTGCATAATATGCTGATGGACGGTTTTGGTCTGGAAGATGCCCAGTTCGGAATGTATGGTGATAAATATTCAATAGCTTTTTCATACAATGCATTTACAAGGGAAGAAGTTCCCGGAGCCGTTTTTCTTTATACAAGAGACGGATTTATGCATTATCAGCGCAATGCTGACAGCAGCGGAAACATAGCTGCCCTTTTCAGAAATATTGACATAATCATGAGTGAGGAAGATATACTTGCGATCTATAATGCTTTTGTCAATAATGATATAAGCGGATTCTATGAAATATAACAGGAGGATGATTACAATGTTTTTTATCGAATACCCTAAATGTACAACCTGCAAAAAGGCTAAAAAGTGGCTTGATGAACACGGTATCGAATATACAGACAGACATATTAAGGACAATAATCCTACATATGAAGAGCTGAAAAAATGGTATGAGGAAAGCGGTCTCCCGCTGAAACGTTTTTTCAATACAAGCGGAATGTTGTATCGTGAAATGCAGCTTAAAGACAAACTGCCCGGAATGTCTGATGAAGAGATGCTCACATTGCTTGCAAGTGACGGTATGCTTGTAAAACGTCCTTTGATAATAAGTGACAATAAAATACTTGTCGGATTCAAAGAAGCACAGTGGCAGGAAGTTTTGTGCGGCGGTGAGGAAACATGAGGGATTTTTTGCCTGTAAGCCGTGAGGATATGGAAAAACGAGGCTGGGATCAGGTCGATTTTACATTTGTTATCGGTGATGCGTATGTGGATCATCCGTCTTTTGGCCCGGCGATAATCAGCCGTGTTCTTGAATCCGAGGGATACAGGGTCGGAATAATTTCACAGCCTGACTGGAAAGATCCTGAAAGCATAAACGTTTTCGGTGAACCGAGACTTGGCTTTCTTGTCTGCGCCGGAAATATGGATTCAATGGTAAATCATTATTCGGTTTCCAAAAAACGGCGATCAAAGGATTTTTTTACACCAGGAGGTGTAATGGGAAAGCGTCCCGATCATGCGACTGTTGTATACGGAAATCTCATTCGCCGAAGCTATAAGAACAAACCTGTAATTATCGGAGGAATTGAAGCAAGTCTCCGCAGAATGGCTCATTACGATTACTGGGATGATTGTCTTAAACGTTCAGTACTGCTTGACAGCGGCGCAGACATTATTTCATACGGTATGGGGGAGAAGTCCATCGTAGAAATTGCTGATGCGCTGAACAGCGGTATTCCTGTAAACGAGATCACATTTATCAAAGGAACAGTATATAAGACAAAAAGTCTTGACGGAGTATACGACCATATTATTCTGCCTTCATATGAAGAGCTTCTTTCCGATAAGCTGAATTATGCCCGCAGTTTTTACATACAATATTGTAATACGGATGCTTTTTCGGGAAAATGTCTTGCTGAACCATATGATAATATCTATGTAGTCCAGAATCCGATGTCGCTGCCGCTTACAACTGAAGAAATGGACAGGGTATATGCGCTGCCCTATATGAGAACCTATCATCCCTGCTATGAAAAGGACGGCGGCATTGATGCGATAAAGGAAGTTAAATTCAGCCTTATCAGTAACAGGGGCTGTTACGGCGGATGTAATTTCTGCGCCCTGACATTTCATCAGGGAAGGATAATACAGGCAAGAAGTCATGAATCAATTATTGAGGAAGCAAAGATCATTATTAAAGATCCTGAGTTCAAGGGTTATATTCATGATGTCGGCGGTCCGACAGCAAATTTCCGCAAGCCTGCCTGTAAAAAACAGCTTAAAATGGGAGTATGTACAAACCGCCAATGCCTGTTCCCGAAGCCTTGTCCGAATCTTGAGGTCGACCACAGCGATTATCTTGAACTGCTGAGAAAGCTCAGGGCATTGCCCGGAGTTAAAAAGGTATTTATAAGATCGGGCATAAGATTTGATTATATAATGGCAGACCCTGATGATACTTTTTTCAGGGAAATGTGTGAACATCATATCAGCGGTCAGCTGAAAGTTGCTCCCGAGCATATTTCGGATACTGTCCTGAAAACTCTCGGAAAACCAGAAAACAGCGTTTACCGTTCATTTTGCAGGAAGTATGCGGCGATAAATAAAAAGCTTGGAAAGCCGCAGTATCTTGTTCCTTATCTTATGTCCTCCCATCCCGGGTCAACGCTGAAAGAAGCGATCGAGCTTGCTGAATATCTGCGGGATAATCATTTGAGTCCGGAACAGGTACAGGATTTTTACCCTACGCCCTCAACTATATCTACCTGTATGTATTATACAGGAGTTGATCCGAGGACTATGAAGCCTGTTTTCGTTGAGCATGACCCGCACAGAAAGGCTATGCAAAGAGCGCTCATTCAATATAAAAATCCAAATAATTACGAGCTTGTCCATGAGGCGCTGGAGCTTGCACACAGAACTGATCTTATCGGCTTTGACAAGAAGTGTCTTATCCATCCGAGAAACAAAAAGGATGCAAATACAGCAAATAAAAAGACCGGACGTCAGATGACGGATGCTGAATTAAAGTTTGGAATTTCCTTTGAAAAGTATGACAGGATCCAGGGGGTATCATCTGAAAAAGAAAGACAAAAAAGACCCTCGAAACGTAAAAAGTGATTTCATATTTGTAATTTATTAGCAAATTGTAAATTCGGATAAAAACAAATGGAATTATATTGATTTTTTGTGCCTGATATGGTATTATATGCATAGTACGATCAACATCGACAAAGATTTAACAAACATTCTGACTTCCGGATATCAGGAGTCAGGATGCTTAATACAGAGAGAAGGCGTTAACGATTCTGCTTTGTAAATGGGAATGCTTTGCGGTGATCGTAAACAGGAGGTGTAAAAATTATGTTGGAAATCTGGTTGACGGTAATTGTTTTTGCCATTATTGTAGAGATTGCAACTCAGGTTCAGCTTGTTACAATATGGGCAGCACTCGGAGGTATAGCGTCACTTGTATGTGATATTTGCGGCGTTGATAACACTGTACAGATAATCGTCTTTTTCGCTGTTACCTTCATATCACTTGCACTTACCCGTCCTTTTGTCAGGAAGATGACAAAGAACATCCGCAATACCCCTACCAATGCTGATATGAATATCGGCAAAACAGGTCTTGTAACAAAGATAGTTGACGAGGCTGCGGGTATATTCAGAGTAACTGTAGCCGGTGCGGACTGGTCTGCAAAATCAGTTGACTCAAGAATGCCTGAGATCGGACAGTCTGTCAAGGTCGAAAGAATTGAAGGCGTAAAGCTTATTGTATCTCCGGTATGACATGATCCGGAATACTATCAGGTTTAAAAACTTTTATAAACCGGCATCAGCCGGAGAAATGAGGTAATTAGTTATGGATGGTGGAGTAATCGCCCTTATCATTATTGGTGTAATTGTACTAATTGTTATTATCAGAAATATTAACGTTGTACCTCAGTCAAATGCATATGTTATTGAAAGATTCGGTACTTTCTTTACTATCTGGGGCAACGGTATTCATGTAAAGGTACCCTTTATGGACAGAGTTGCAAGAAGAGTATCTCTCAAGGAGCAGGTCGTTGACTTTGAACCTCAGTCAGTTATCACAAGAGATAACGTTTCAATGAAGATCGATACTGTTGTATACTATCAGATCACCGACCCGAGACTGTACACATATGGTGTTGAGAATCCTATCATGGCTATTGAAACACTTTGTGCTACTACTCTTCGTAACATCATCGGTGAGCTTGAACTTGATAATACGCTTACATCCCGTGACAATATCAATGGCCGTATCCGTGAGATACTTGATGAAGCAACAGACCCGTGGGGCATCAAGGTTAAGCGTGTTGAGCTGAAAAACATTCTCCCGCCCCGTGAGATTCAGGTAGCGATGGAGAAGCAGATGAA
>DEHG01000061.1:7263-7909 GCA_002351795.1 Ruminococcaceae bacterium UBA2806
AGCAGATGAAGGCAGAGCGTGAACGTCGTGCAAGAATTCTTGATGCAGAAGGTGAAAAGACCAGTCAGATCCTTGTTGCAGAAGGTCATAAGGAAGCTGCTATCCTTCGTGCAGACGCTATCAAGGAAACAAAGATCCGTGAGGCACAGGGTGAAGCTGAGGCTATCCTCGCTGTACAGAAAGCATATGCAGACAGCTTGCGTATGTTGAATGAAGCATCGCCCACAGACAGAGTTATCGCTCTCAAGAGTCTTGAAGCATTCGAGAAGGCTGCTGACGGCAGAGCTACAAAGATCATTATCCCGTCTGAGATACAGTCGCTTGCAGGACTTGCAACATCTATTAAAGAGCTTTCTGTTGACGGAAAGCTTGATAATACGCCTAAAGCAAAAAAGTCACCTGTTCAGATACCCAATATGCAGGCACCTGATACAGTTGATCCCATGCAGGCACAGGCTGCACTCAGGGAGAAAGCAAGAGAAGCTCTTCAGCAGAATGCACCGAGAACATAAAATTCTCAGCTGCTTATCAGCATAAAAACTATTCCGGACGGAAGATGTATATTCTTTCGTCCGGTTATTTCATTATTTGAAGTATTTCTAAAGCAGATATATTGATGAAAGCATTTATTGAAGTATATTATTTT
>DEHG01000148.1:0-206 GCA_002351795.1 Ruminococcaceae bacterium UBA2806
GGACAATTGAACTTTACAAAATAGTCATTCTCCGGATGCTTATTAGGAAATGTCTCCAGAACGGTCGGGTCGTAATCGCTTGAATATTTCGTTTTATTGCTGCCAAGAAGCGTAATGCTGCCTCTTTCGTTTTCTTTGCGTCCTTCCATATGCAATTCCTCCTCTGCAAATATTTTTTATCATATTATAAACTGTTATATAACCTC
>DEHG01000148.1:260-4720 GCA_002351795.1 Ruminococcaceae bacterium UBA2806
AGTAAAAATAAAAACGGAATCAATGTTTCTGATCCGGTATGCTTGCGGCTCATTAATAAAACTCTCCGGTAAGACTATTACTTGCCGGAGAGTTTTAATTATTTCTTTTTGAATCTCTTTATTACCCAGTCATAATCAGGGAGATTATATCCCGATCCACAGTAGGGACAATGCTTTTCTCTTGTTGCGTCGAAGCTTGAACCGCAGTTTTTACATTCGATCTTATGTATGGAAAAACCAAAATCCTCTTCTGCATGGGTACTTTTACACATCAGAAGATTGAATACCTCATGTTTTTTCTTTACACGGTTACCTTTGCAGTTGTAAGTATACATATGGATATCCATATCTATATATGCATATTCATTCTCTATATACATTTTCTTTGCATTTACCATACTGAAATATGTCAGATCAATGACATCCTTGCAGCAGGCGCAGTTTCTGCGGCGGCTCGCCGGTTGACATAGTGTTGGGGATGGGGTATAATAATGTAGTTGAACCAGGATTCGGAAATGGAGGGATGCGAATGGCTGAACAGAAGCTTCTTGAGCTGAAAGGCTCGGTTGAAGATATCGTTTTCAGAAACAGTCAGAACGGATACAGCGTTCTTGTAATGAATTCAAACGGTATTGCAGTTACAGCTGTCGGATGCATGACTGATGTCAGCGTGGGCGATGATCTCAGTCTTAAAGGCGTTTGGAAAGTTCATCCCGGTTATGGCGAACAGTTTGCTTTTTCTTATTATGAGCATGAAATGCCGACTACAGCCTCCTCCATTCTTAAATATCTGTCCTCAGGCGCCGTAAAGGGTATCAGGCGGGCAATGGCAAAGCGTCTTGTTGATGCCTTCGGTGACAATACCCTCGAAGTGATCCGTACTCAGCCCGACAGACTTACACAGATCAAGGGTATCTCAGCTGATAAAGCTATGAAAATCTCCGAGGAAATAAGCAAGATCTTCGGCATGAAGGAAGTAATGCTGTACCTTGAAAAATACCATATTTCCGCACTCGAAGCAGTACGCATATGGAAACACTTCGGCGACAGCTCTGTAAGCATGATAGAGGAAAACCCGTATATCCTGTGCAGTGAAGATATAAATGTACCGTTTGACCGTGCGGATGCTATAGCGGCTTCTATGAAGCGGCCGGATGATGAAGGCTATCGTATCCGTGCGGGGATAATACATATCATAAATCATAATATGGGAAACGGTCATACCTGCCTTCCGCTTGAAAGACTTGTAAAGGTCACATCCGGTTTTCTTAAAACAGACGCTGATAAAATCCGTGATACAATAAATGAAATGACAGATGACAGCTCTCTCATATGCGATATTATTGACGGTGTACCGTATATTTTTATGCCCAATCTTTATAAAAGTGAAATGTACTGCGCTGAACGAATAATTATGATGCGCCAGTTCCCTGCGGAAAGTCTCAGGGGGATAGAGCTTGCCCTTGAAACATTCGAGGAATCAAACGGCATTACCTATGCCAATATGCAGAGAAAGGCAATAATTGAAGCAATGTCCGGCGGTCTGCTTATACTAACCGGCGGTCCCGGAACAGGAAAGACCACAACATTGAATGCAATAATTTCTCTTTATAAGCAAAGCGGTCTGAAAGTCCTTCTTGCGGCGCCTACCGGACGGGCTGCCCAGCGTATGTCCGAGCTGACAGGCTGTGAAGCAAAAACAATACACCGTCTTCTTGAAGTCGAATGGGATAATAATGACAGACCGAGATTTACACGAAATGAGAGAAACCTTCTTGACTGCGATGCTCTTATCGTTGATGAAATGTCTATGGTCGATTCTGCGCTGTTTGAAAGCGTCCTCAGAGCGCTGCCGCTCGGATGCAGACTTATCATGGTGGGAGACAGCGATCAGCTGCCCTCGGTGGGCGCAGGAAATGTACTGGGCGATCTTATAGCTTCGGGCAAAGTTCCCGTTGTTGCATTGACGGAAATATTCAGACAGTCTATGGAAAGCCTTATCATTACAAATGCACATAAGATCGTTCATGGTGAAATGCCTGAAATAAAAAGAAAGGATAAGGATTTCTTTTTTATTTCATATCCTGACAGTGACATTATCAAAGAAACTATAGTATCTCTGTGTACCAAAAGACTTCCCGCTGCTTACGGGTTTTCGCCTCTTGAAAATATTCAGGTACTGTGTCCCGGCAGAAAGGGCGAGCTTGGTGTTACAGAGTTAAATAAAAGATTGCAGCAGGCAATGAACCCGCCTGACAAAAACAAAAACGAGATCCGTATGCCCGTATATATTTTCCGTGAGGGCGATAAGATCATGCAGACAAAAAATAATTATGACCTGTTGTGGGAAAAGGATGACGGTACAACGGGTACGGGTATATTCAACGGCGATATAGGGATAATAGAAACTATAGACAAAGCCTCAAAAAGCGCCGAGGTAAGATTCGACGACAGAACAGTAAATTATAATTCTGACGATCTTCTCAATGTAGAGCTTGCCTATGCATCGACGGTTCATAAAAGTCAGGGTAATGAATTTGACGCTGTTATTATGCCGATGTTTTACGGGTCGCCTTTACTTTACTACAGAAATCTTCTCTATACCGCTGTTACAAGAGCAAAAAAGCTTCTTATTCTTGTAGGCAATGTAAGCGTACTCAGAATGATGGTCGAAAATGATAAAAAGACAGCCCGTTATTCAGGATTAAGAGCCTTTCTGGAAAGGAGCGAAGAATATGCTCCTTGAACTTATATTTCCGCCTAAATGTCCATATTGCCGCAAAGGGATACGGTATGATATGACGGAATGTCTTGCCTGCCGTGCAGGTTATCCGCTTGATCCGAGGATAGAGATAACGCCGAAGGGAGATATCTGTATTGCGCCCTTTACCTATGAAAATCAGTTTGCAAGGGCATTGAAGGATTATAAATTTTCAGGCAGGACCTTTAATTCAAAAAGCTTTGCCGCAGCTATTGTTTCAGCGATCAGAAAAACATATCATAAGGATATGGATTTTGACATTGTTACATGCGTTCCTATGACAAAAAGCAGACTCAGAAAAAGGGGATTCAATCAGGCGGCTATCATAGGAAAGCGTGTTGCATTGCTCTCGGATAAACCGTATTCCGAACTGCTGATAAGAACGGTGGATTCCGAGCACCAGCATTATCTCGGAAGAGAGGAAAGAATAAAGCATAACAAAAAATATTACAGCTGCATTTCCCCGGAAAATGTCAAAGGCAAAAAGATACTGCTGATAGATGATATAATGACTTCGGGAGCAACACTGTCAAGCTGCAGCGAGGTACTCAGGGATAACGGCGCAGACAGGGTTTTGTGCGCTGTTACTGCGATAGTGAAAAAATAGAAAGGGTGTATATAATGGGAGCAGATATTGCAATAGATCTCGGCACATCGAGAACAAGGATCTATCTGGAAAACAAGGGTATTATGGTAGACGAACCTTCGGTTATTACAGTTAATCATGAAAACGACAGTATAGTTGCCGTCGGTGAAGAAGCATACAGGATGCTTGGAAGAACTTCCGAGCGTTTCAGCGCTATCTATCCTCTGAGCGGAGGAGTAATATCCGACCTCGGACTTGTTGAAGCAATGATTTCTACATTTCTTACAAGGGTCACCTCTGCAAGAATTGGTATGCCGAGAGCAGTTGCCTGTGTACCCGGCGAGATAACGGAAGTAGAGAAAAGAGCCGTTGTAAATGCCATAAGCTGCTGCGGAATAAGACGGGTATGCCTTATAGAAGAGCCTGTTGCTGCTGCAATAGGCGCAGGAATTGATATATCAAGTCCTCATGGTGCATTTGTTGCCGATATCGGCGGAGGAACTACGGATATGGCTGTTATTTCTCTCAGCGGCATTGCCGTTTCACGTTCCGTTAAGCAGGCGGGAAATATCATGGATGATGAGATCATTAAATATGTAAAAAGACGATACAATATGCTTATCGGAAAGCGTATGGCTGAGGATGCAAAAAAGGCGATAGGCTGTGTTGTAAAGGGTGCGGCGATAGGTAAATACCGCATCAAGGGCAAAAGCATAGTTACAGGTATGCCGGCATGGGCTGATATGGACGCTGAGGAGATGATCGAGCCGCTTCGTGAAACTGCCGATATTATAGTCGGTCATATTCAGGATGTGCTTGAAGAAACACCGCCGGAGCTTATCGGTGATATACATTCAGACGGAATAACCCTGACAGGCGGTGCTTCCCAGATAGCCGGACTTGACAAGCTTATATCTGCGGCTACAGATCTGAAAGTAAGGATCGCAGAAAATCCTGCCGACTGTGTTGTAAACGGCTGCGGCGATTCTTTAAAATATATAGACATTATCCGCAGAAACGATTCGATGGTAAGTCCGATAACAGACAGATACTGATATAATAAATAATCAAGGGTTGCTTTCTTGCCCGCATGGGGTACTAAATGTTCAATGT
>DEHG01000148.1:4842-9113 GCA_002351795.1 Ruminococcaceae bacterium UBA2806
CTATTGCTGTTTTAATGCCCAGTACGGGGGTCCGGTGGACTGTTTTGAAAGAGGGGGCGCCCCGGGAAATAGGGCGTCCCCTTATAATGTATATAATCAAGTATGACTGCTGCTGCAAGGCAGCAAGGAATTATTACATAACGCTGATAACAAATTGCATATGCCGGATGAAAATATCAGAGTACAAATTATTCTAAAAAACAATATATTGTATTTTCCAAATCAAGTTTCATGGATTCAGTTTAAAACTGAGACGGAAGAAATAAACGGAAGTAATAAAAACAAAACTTTAATAACTGACATAGAAATGTTGACTATAAGAGCAATAATACATATACTTCGTATTCCTTTACCGGAAGGCATATTGCTTTCTTCATTGGTTTTCTTTGATACCATAACAAATGCTATTATCGACAGAATAAGACCTACTGGGAAAACGGTCGAAAAAAAGAATGAAATAATTGCAATTATTGCAGGAGCAGGCATTTTAACATTTTTATTACCCTGCCTTTGATAATTGCCGTAATAGCCTTTTATGGTTTTTGTTACAAGACTGTCCGGATTTGCCTGAGTATAGTTGTATACCCTCTCGTCCATATTCTGCTGTCTGCCTGATGAATTAAAGTAAGCAGGGGTCGGATTGCCGGCAGGACTGTTATATCCATTCTGAGAAGGAGTCCCTTTATCAGAAAAGCTGTTATAAGGGGGAGCGGGGTTCTGAGGCGGAGGGACAGCATCGGTTTCACCAATGCTTATATCATTTGCAAAGGATGAAATATCAGTACCGTAATCGTCATCGCTATATGTAAAGTCATCTGCGTCATCGGAAAAACTGTCCGAGCTGTAATCGGAGGGAATACTTTTGCTTTTTGGAAATGATGTTTCGGGAAAAATGTCATCAAAGGACATTTCTGTTATGTTCTTACTCATAATATCACCGCCGTATAGATTTATAGCATATACAAAATATTTACATTCGGTCCATTCTGAAAATTATCAGGAATGACAGATCATATAACGCTTGTATTCGTTTTAACTTCAGGTATATTCGCCGGGGTCATAATAATCATAATAGCCGTAATCCCCGTAATTGTCGTAATCATAGTCATTGAATGTGTCGGGATTGCTGATGACCGCAGCTATGATAATAACAAGTAATGCGCTTATCAGCAGACTTATTATTCCTCCGACTGCCGAACATATTATACCCGGAATAACAAGATCATCGGAGGTGTTTCCGGGTTTATTTCCGTCCGAACGAGCTTTCAGTGATAAGCATAAGCCTACAATAGCAATAATAAGACCGAGGAACGGTATGAAGCAGAGCAGAATGGATATGATCCCGCATACAAGACCTGCTGTGTTTTTTACAGTACGGGACGGCATAGGATAACCGTAAGGATTACCAGGCGGATAGGATTGAGGATACTGCTGAGGCGTATAGGGCTGATACTGAGGAGGAGTATTCCCGTTTGTAAATGATTGATACGGCTGTGCCGGACTCTGCTGAGGAGAGTATGACTGAGATTGAGGTACAGTCTGCTGAGATGGGTATGACTGAGGCATATTGTTATACTGCGGGGGCGTATAGGATTGATATTTTTGGGAAGTATCTGAAAATATGCCTGCTGTTTCCTGAGCGCTCGGATCAAAGCCTTGTTCAGATTCTCCGACATTATTATTTGCGCTGTTATTGTCTGAATAAGGATCAGGGAAAAAGTTCATGCTTCCGGATTCCATACTTTCAACTCCTTTTTTATCCTGAACATACGGCGGCTCTGAAACACTGTCTGAGCGTTTATAAAAAGCAGAATTTCAAGGATGCCCGTATGTGATTATATTACTATTTTATATTCTAACATTTTTTTTGACCTATGTCAATTTAAGAATATACAGAAATCAATTTATATCAGACTATGACCATCCATTCCTTTATCAGTCTTTCAAGGGAATAAGCGGCATTTGCGGGGCTTGTTGACGGCAGACGTACAGCCTGTATCCCTGTTGACTGAAAAATATATTTTGTGTACATCTTATGTGACAAAGCACCGTTGCAGAATATCCTGTTGATTCTGCTTTTGTTTATCATGCCGCTTATGTCATTGGGTACTACGTCCCTGACAGAACTGTCCGATGACCCTGTTACAGTGCATGAATGTATGGTATCCCACAGCGCAAGACCATGGTCAAGAATAAGCGCTTTTTTATCCTCGATGCTTACGGGGAGCTTCTGACCATAGATATATGACACTACCCTCCAGAATCTGTTCTGAGGATGACCGTAAAAGAAAAGACTTTCACGGGATTTTACTGATGGAAAGCTTCCGAGAATAAGAGTTTTTGAGTTTTCGTTATAAAGCGGAGGAAACGGATGTATTATGCTTTCTGTTATCATGATGTACCTCTTTATATTAATGCGAACGAAATGAACGTAAGGAGAATGATTTTTATGGAAGATAAAAAAATATTGCTTGAAGGACTGAAAAACGACAGTATGTCCTGCGAAAGATGCGGACTTTGCAGGGGCAGACATAATGTTGTATTCGGAGTGGGCAATCCCGAAGCGGAAGTAATGTTTATCGGAGAAGGCCCTGGCGAGCAGGAGGATCTTAAAGGCGAACCGTTTGTCGGCAAGGCGGGAATCCTGCTTGATAAAATGCTTACGGCGATCGACCTTGACAGGAATAAGAACATATATATTGCAAATATTGTAAAATGCCGTCCTCCTCAGAACCGTGACCCGCAGCCCGAGGAACAGGAACTATGCATAGCGTGGCTTAGACGGCAGTTTGCTATAATCCGACCCAAGATAATCGTATGCCTCGGCAGGATAGCCGCCGCAAGGATAATAAAGCCTGATATACGCATAAAAAGGGAACACGGACAGATATTCAATAAGGGCGGCGTTATTATGATGCCTGTTCTTCACCCTGCCGCACTGCTGAGAAATCCCTCAGACAAGCCTGGAGCATTTGAGGATTTTCTCAGACTTCAGCAGCTCATAAATGAAAACTGCGAACATACATATGAGGATCAGAGCAAATAGCTTTCAGTCGGTCATATGGTCGGCAGGTGTAACGGAGTTCAGATGTGTGCAGCCGTAAAAAATTTCCTTTCCTGTACTTGTAATGCTGTCGGGGATAACAATCTCTTTTACACCCGGTTCTTCCGTATATTTTGTCAGGATACCGTTTTTTATTTCAAATCCCATATTTTTCCCTCCTTGATTTTGTCCGATAAATAATATATTCTGTATTATCTGATATTTTAGCACTTTTTCAAATATTGTTCAAGTTCCCGGATAATTTTTCCTTATGCTGTTCTGATAAGTTTTGTAACAAAAACTGATAACTAACGGCTAAAAACTACTTTACAATTTCACAAAAGAGTTGTAAAATATTATTGATAGCCGACATCGTTCGGCAAATTATAATTCAAGATCGGAGAGGTTTGCGATGAACAAGATATTGGTAGAGGTTTCAGCACGTCATGTACATGTAACAGAAGAGGCTCTTGAGGCTCTTTTCGGCAAGGGCGCTGAACTGACAAAGAAAAAGGATCTTTCACAGCCCGGACAGTTTTTAAGCTTTGAAAAGGTAACTGTAGTTGGCCCCAAGGGTGAGCTTGTATGTTCCATTCTCGGTCCGACAAGAGTTGACAACCAGGTAGAGGTTTCTCTGACAGAGGCTCGTAAGCTTGGCGTAGCAGCTCCTGTAAGAGAGTCCGGAGATGTACTCGGCACACCCGGCTGCAAGCTCATAGGTCCTGCCGGTGAGATAGAGATCGACCACGGCGTTATCGCTGCAAAGAGACATATCCATCTCACACCTGAGACAGCTGTTGAATACGGCGTAAAGGACAAGCAGATCGTAAGCGTTGCAGTAGGCGCTAATGACAGAAAGCTTGTTTTCGGTGATGTAGTTGTTCGTGTAAGCGAGAAGTTCTCACCCGCCATGCACATTGACACAGACGAATGTAATGCCTGCGGCATCGGCATGACAGCTGAGGGCGAGGTCATTCTCTGATAGCTTGCGGATACAAACAAAAAATTATCCCGGACGAGGAATCATCCTTTGTCCGGGATATTATTTTGATATAAGTTCAGCTTATTTTACTGTAGCCGTAAAGAATTTCCTGACTACCTTGCCGGATCTGTCCATAACATCAATACGGATATAATAAACAGAGCAAAATCATAGTAACAATTTTCAGGGAAACGCTGATTAATTCATTAATTTGCGTTTGGGGCGTGGGGCGAAGCCCCACATTCC
>DEHG01000007.1:0-390 GCA_002351795.1 Ruminococcaceae bacterium UBA2806
GCTTGCAAGCCCGAAGAAGCGGTAATGGTCGGTGACAGGGTAGATAATGACATCATTCCTGCAAAGAATCTTGGAATGAAAACCGTGTGGATCAAACAAGGATTTGGAAAGTATTATAAACCTAATTCAGCAGAGGACAAACCGGATTGGACGATAAATACCCTAAATGAAGTAACAGATTTATTCTTAGGAAAATATGAGGTAAAAAATGAGTAACAACACATTTTTAGAAAACTATTACAATGACTACGACGAGGAAGGCAGGCTTGAAAACCGAATAGGCAAGGTAGAGTATCTTACCACACGCAGGTATCTTGATCCTTTGCTGACATCAGACTGCAAAATAGCTGAGATCGGCGCAGGAACAGGCAGATACAGCGTTACCCTTGC
>DEHG01000007.1:468-3553 GCA_002351795.1 Ruminococcaceae bacterium UBA2806
ATCAGAACCCACCTCGGCAATGCTCTTGATCTTAATATGCTGAAGGACAATACTTATGATATAACTCTCCTTCTCGGTCCGATGTATCATCTGTATTCCGATGAGGATAAGATAACCGCCCTCAAAGAAGCGGTCAGGATCACAAAGCAGGGCGGTTATATTTTGGTTGCTTATTGTATGAATGAAGCGACAGTCATTCAATATGTTTTCGGCTGCGATAAGCTGAAATCTATCATGGAACTGAATATGCTGACAGATGATTGGAAATGCATCAGCGAGCCGAAGGATATGTTTGAAATGGTGCGTGTTGAGGACATAGAGCGCCTGAACGCGGCTGTACCCGTAGAGCGTATAAAGCTTGTTGCAACGGACGGCGCAAGCAGATATATCAGAGATCATCTTGATAGCTTTGACGATGAGACCTTTGAGAAATGGTTATCATATCATTTTGCGACCTGCGAGCGTCAGGACTTGATCGGCGCTACCAATCATAGTCTGGATATTCTGAGGAAGCTGTGATAATGATTTGTTCGTAAATGATTGGTAGAACTACCACTCCGGAGGATTATATATATGGTGTTACTGATGTTGTTAGATGATTATGATATAATGCTATTATCTTAAAAAATGTTTATAGTAAGGAAGTGTTTTTATGGCTTATCCAAAACCGTTGTCAAAGAAAAAACTGGATAGTTTATATCTTCAATCGGGCTTGAACGAAAAACAGATCGAATTTCTTCACGGATTCTTTTTAGCTTGTGTAAATCTGTACGGAGCTATAGCATTACAGGATATCTGGACGATCTATCAGCAGATCAGACACAATTGCCCTAAAATACTGAAAAAGGATATAATCACATTTTCTTCTATTGTCAGAAGAGAAGAGCAGCCGTATTATGTGTTTGAGATAGAGGAGCTTTATTCCGAGGAACCCCATATAGATTCACAGCGGCATCTTGTATCAAAAGAGCTTGTCAGCAGCGGTTATGGGAAGTTTATGCGGTTTTATGATCTGATGGAGAATCTGTCGCCTCATCCCTATTATATACCTGATGACTTGTTGTCCTATGCTTCTACCGATACGGAACCTGCACAAGCGGAACTTCTTTCATTTCTTGAAGATCTGCGATCAACAGAAAAACAATGTGTTCCACCGTATGGTAATCCTTATCCAAATGAGAATAGAGGGAAACGGCTGAGGGAATTCTCGTTTCTTAACAGTGGTGAAGTATTTGATCTCAGCTATTATTCAAAAAAGCCTGCAATCATAAATGAAATAATGCAAAAGAATCAATGCTCTGCCGCAGAAAAGCTGTGCAGGAGGTTTTGCTTCAGAGAGAATGTTGACTGTTTTGACACCACCAGGCTTATCGGATATATTTTTGATGCTCTTCGTGAGATGGGTGTTCTGCTAACCGAACGACAGTCAGAGAAGCTTTTGCAGTTATTGATGAACGTACATAACTATTGTCGCAAATGGTCATTGTGCGGATGGTCTCCGATTGCTCTTGCTTCAAAAATCCGTCCGCAGATAGATACCATTTCCTTTGGTCCGGGACTTAAAAAGGCTTTTGAAGAGGGTTCCATTGATAAGAAGGAACTAATTGATTCCCTGATAAAACGAGGATTCAAGATTGACGAATCAAGTTAATAACAACGTGACTCTTGTCTGTGAGTATTTTCATGCTGAATTCTCCGGTAAATATCCGATGTTATTCTTTTCTATATTCGCTGTATTTAAATGAAATGCATTTTTCTGTAAAAAACAATATCAGCTATATACTTTTTATATAGGATTGAGTGGGAATAATATATAAATGACGGGAAGCCGCTTCTGATGCGGTTTCCCGCTTTTTGGTGTGTCGGGCATGACAATAATCTGACGGGTGAAAGTCCCGTCACGGGTATTTACCGCTAAGTGCAGCGAACAGCAAGCGGTTTTCAGTAATGAAAACAGGGGAAGAAGCGGTGCAGCAAACCTTTGGATTCTAAAAACAGGAACTTGATATAAGGCTGAATGGTGTATAAGGTTGCAAGACAAAAGTTGTAAGATCTAAGACTAACGGATCAACCGATAATTATGGTATGTTTTTTAAAGCTTAAAGAAAAAAGACAGGATATCTGAAACTGATCGGATATCCTGTCTGCATTTTTATTTAATTTAAGGTAAAGCTGAATTATATATCAGACTACGCCCTGAGCGATCATTGTATCTGCAACCTTAACAAAGCCTGCAATGTTAGCACCTACTACATAGTTGCCCTCAAAGCCGTACTTCTTTGCAGCGTCTGCAATGTTATGGTAAATGTTGACCATGATGCCCTGGAGCTTCTGATCAACCTCTTCAAATGTCCATGAAAGTCTCTGGCTGTTCTGTGACATTTCAAGAGCAGATGTAGCTACGCCGCCTGCATTTGCAGCCTTGCCGGGAACAAACATGATGCCTGCATCCTGGAACTTCTTTGTAGCTTCAAGAGTTGTGGGCATGTTAGCGCCTTCGCATACAGCGATAACGCCGTTGTTGATGAGGTTCTCAGCAGCCTCAACATCAAGCTCGTTCTGTGTAGCGCAGGGAAGTGCGATATCACAGGGAATTGTCCACATGAACTTGCCCTCGTGATATTCAGCGTTGGGACGATAGTTCTTGTACTCTGAAAGTCTTGCTCTCTTGACTTCCTTGATCTCCTTGACAGCTTCAACATCAATGCCCTCAGCGTCATAGATCCAGCCTGTTGAGTCAGCAAGTGTAACAACGTTAGCGCCGAGCTGCTGAGCCTTCTGTGTAGCGTAGATAGCAACGTTACCTGCGCCGCTTACGCATACTGTCTTGCCCTTGATGTCGATATCATGATCCTTGAGAAGCTCTTCTGTAATGTAAAGAAGACCATAGCCTGTAGCCTCTGTACGAGCGAGTGAACCGCCGTATGTAAGACCCTTACCTGTAAGAACTCCCTCGTATGTATCTCTGATTCTCTTGTACTGTCCGTACATAAAGCCGATCTCACGTCCGCCTACACCGATATCTCCGGCAGGTACGTCAGTATCAGCACCGATATGTCTGAAAAGCTCTGTCATAAAGCTCTGG
>DEHG01000108.1:0-141 GCA_002351795.1 Ruminococcaceae bacterium UBA2806
CTTGTATAAGTATCTGTCACTGAGATATCATATAATAATGTATATCAGTGTACAATAGCGGTACTGAAAAATAAATCGACAAAGCTGAAAAACAGCAGGTCGGAAAAATAATAAACAGGAGAAATATCTTATGGATTCATT
>DEHG01000108.1:218-655 GCA_002351795.1 Ruminococcaceae bacterium UBA2806
GAAGCATGGGACGTTATATGCGAGTATTGCGAACAGCATATTACAAAGGTCGCCTATAATACATGGATCAGCAGGATCAAACCCGTAAAAATGGATTTTGCGGAAGGAAAAGCAATATTAATGGCTCCTGCGGAATTTCACAGACAGACATTACTCAGAGGATATATGAATATACTGAAGGATGCGTTTGAAAGTGTATTCGGGACTGAAGTAGAAATAGTGATAATTGTACCAGATGAGGTAGTTACGCCTGTAAAGGAAAGCAATGAAACCGTAATAGATGCAGATTATGAATTTACATTTGATACATTTATTGTCGGTTCATCCAATAAGTTTGCTCATGCAGCATCACTCGCCGTAGCAACAAATCCCGGGCACGCCTATAATCCCCTTTTCATTTACGGTAATTCAGGACTCGGAAAAACTCATCTTCTTTA
>DEHG01000108.1:804-12794 GCA_002351795.1 Ruminococcaceae bacterium UBA2806
AATCCACACAGGAAGAATTTTTCCATACATTCAATACATTATACGAAGCAAAATGCCAGATAGTACTTACATCAGACCGTCCTCCTAAGGAAATAAAAACACTTGAGGACAGATTAAGAAGCAGATTTGAATCAGGTCTGATAGCAGATATACAGGCGCCTGATTTTGAAACAAGGATAGCCATTATCAGAAGAAAGGCAGAACTTCTTCAGATAGAGCTGCCTGCCGATGTTACGGAATATATAGCTACAAGACTCAAGAGCAATATAAGACAGCTTGAGGGAGTAGTTAAAAAGCTGAAAGCAAAGAACCAGCTTTACGGAGAAAAAATAACGATCAATATTGCCCAGAAAACCATATCAGAAATTATTAATAACGATCAGCCGCCTCCGCTTACAGTAGAGATGATAATAGATGAAGTAGCGAGACATTTCGGACTTTCAGGCGATGATATCAGATCTGCAAAGAGAAATTCAAATATTTCAAATGCAAGACAGATAGCAATATACGCTGTAAGAGAGATAACGAATATGTCAATGAATCTTATAGGCGAGGAATTCGGAGGAAGAGATCATTCCACTATAGTATATGCTCTCAAACAGATAGAAAAGAATATGGAAAAGGATCCTAAGCTTAAAGCTACAGTAGATGATATAATCAAAAACATCAAAAACAGATAAAAAATAACTTTCAATAAACTGTTGAAATATATTTAACAATTCAACAATTCCGGTTGAAAACAAAAAAATCAAACCTGTCAGAAATTCAACAAATTTTAAACAATCAACCAACATAAATCAACCGTGATGTTAAGAAGTTAAAAATCCAGAATTATTTTCAAAAATTGCCAAACAAGTTTTAAACATGAAAAAATAAAAAAAATACGTTAATAAAAACAAAAAAACGGATTTTTAACTTTTCAACAGGTACTACTACTATTACTATAAATATATCTTTTCTATTTTATTTATTTTAGCAGAAAAGGAAGGATCAACATGAAATTCAAATGTAACCGCACAAAACTTACTGAAGCAGTTACAAATGTTCAAAGAGCAGTTTCATCCAAGTCAACAAACCCTGCACTTGAGGGAATACTTATAGAAGCTGAGAAAAATAAATTAAAGCTTTATGGTTATGATATGGAAATATGCATAACAACAACAATTGAAGCAAAAGTAGAACAGGAAGGCGCTTCAGTTATAACAGCAAAGCTTTTTTCAGAGATAATAAGAAAGCTTCCCGAGGAAGAAATAATTATAAATATTGACGAAAGAAATATAGTTTATATACAAAGCGGCAAAGTCGATTATAAGATAATAGGAATGCCGGCGTCTGACTATCCGGAAATTACAACAGTAAATACTGCTGATGTAATAAATATCGAAGGCGAAACACTTGCATCAATGATAAGACAGACGATCTATGCAGTTTCCGATAAGGATATCAAACCGGCGCATAAAGGATCTCTGTTTGAGATAGAAAACAAAAAATTAAGGATAGTATCAGTTGACGGATACAGACTTGCAATAAGGACAGAGGACATAGAATACGATGGAGAAAAAACATTCATCGTACCAGGAAAAACATTATCCGAAATAACAAAGCTCATAAATGAAGAAATAAAAAATGTAAGCATAACAGTAAGCGGAAAGCATATTGAATTCAAAATAGGAAACTACTCGATAATATCAAGACTTATCGAAGGAGAATTCATGAACTACAAGACTTCAATACCGGGCGTTCATGCAACAGAGATTAAAGTAAATACAAGAAAAATGATAAATACGATAGAGAGAATGTCCCTTCTCCTGACAGAAAAAATGAAAAGCCCGATCCGCTGCATGATAGATAACGGATATATAAAAACAAGCTGCAATACTTCACTCGGACAGGCAACTGATGAAATAGAAGCAACAATCGAAGGAGAAGACGTAGAGATCGGATTCAATAACAAATTCCTTCTTGACGCCTTACGATACAGCGAAACAGATGAAATAAAGCTCAAGCTGAACGGCTCATTAAGCCCGATGGTGGTAACTCCCACAGAAGGAGATTCGTTCCTATTCCTGCTTTTGCCAATGAGGTTAACAAAATGAGCATAGAAAAAATAGAAATAAAAGCTGAGGAAGAATATATAAGACTTGACCAATTCCTGAAGCTGTCCGGCAGTATAGAAACAGGCGGTCAGGCAAAGGTTGCTATCCAAAGCGGAGAAGTTACAGTAAACGGCGAGACTTGTACGATGAGAGGAAAAAAACTCAGAAGAGGAGACAGAGCCGGAATAGACGGCAATATCTTTGAGGTGTGCTGATTTGTTCGTTAAGCATGTAGAATTTGAAAATTACAGAAATCTGAAAAATTCTGTATTTGATCCAGGAAAGGGAATAAATGTAATATGCGGCGATAATGCTCAGGGTAAGACTAATCTCATAGAATGTCTGTGGCTGTTTACCGGAGGAAGATCATTCAGAGGTTCCAAGGAAAAGGAGCTTATAGCTTTCGGTGAAACAAACGCTGTTATAAAAACAGAATTTTTCTCCGAAGGCAGAGAACAGACAATTGAAATAAATATCGAAAAAGGAAAGAGAAAAGCTACTCTGAACGGGGTTCCGAGAAATTATCTTTCTGAAATAGTCGGCAAATTCTGTGCAGTTGTTTTTTCTCCGGATCATCTGACTCTGATAAAAAACGGACCTGATGAAAGAAGGGCATTTATAGACGGCGCAATATGTCAGACAGATGCGATGTATGCATTATTGCTGTCAAGATATAAAAAGATACTTAATGAAAGAAATAATCTTATAAGATATATTCCGCAGGATAGATCTCTTATGGAAACTCTTTCAGTTTGGAATGAAACATTGGCAGCAGCAGGATCAAAAATTGCTGCAAGAAGAGCAGAATATGTCCGGAAGCTGAACCTGCCCGCAATCAGCTTTTATGACGGAATAAGCAAGGGGCGGGAAAGACTGCAAATTGAATACAGAATGAACTGTAAAGCGGATCAGAACGGCGATGAAAAGGAAATATATAATAAAACTCTCGAAAAGCTGATAAATAAACAAAATGAAGATATCAGCTGCGGATATACAACATCGGGAATACACAGGGATGATCTGATGATAAAAATAAATGACAAGGATGCAAGATCATTCGGTTCACAGGGTCAGCAAAGATCGGCGGTTCTTTCTTTAAAGCTTGCGGAAGCGGCAGTACTTGGAGAAGAAAAAAAAGAAGCTCCCATAATACTGCTTGACGATGTACTAAGTGAGCTTGATGTTTCAAGACAGAGCTATTTGCTTACAAAATTAAGCGGTATGCAGGTATTTATAACCTGCTGCGAAAAAACAGTAAGCTCGGAAAATGTCGTATATGTAGAGAACGGGATTTTATCCGAAGATAAGGAAGTGTAGCAATGTATCTTCATATCGGAATGGATACGGTCATAAATACAGATTCTATCATCGGTATTTTCGATCTTGACAATGCGACTTTATCATATAAAACAAGAGATTTTCTGTCAGAAGCAGAAAAATCAGGAAAGGTAATAAGCGTATGCAGCGACCTTCCAAAATCATTTATTGTATGCAGGGAAAATGAAAAACAAATAATTTATATATGCCAGCTGTCCCCCATGACTCTGCTAAAGAGGACGGGCATTGATTAAAAGAAAGGAAATGGTAATATGTCTAAAAAATTGCTTACGGAATGTCCCTATTGTCACAGAAAGGTGACATTTTTCGGCGCATCAATTTTAAAAACAAAGGGTGAGCATTGCTGCTCAGGCTGCAGCTGTATTTCTAATGTTGTTATCAATAAAACAATATACGGTATTGCAAGCGCAGCTGTAGTTATTTCGTTTCTGATACTGTTCCTTTATTCACTTTTCGGAGATCACGGAAATCCATGGGGTATTTTTTATGTACTGGCGCCATTCCTGCTTTTTTATCTTATAGTTCCCTATTTTGTAAAATTAGAGCCGTGCAATGACAGATCAGCAGTTAATAAACTTCATAGAAAGATAAGCCCCATTCCAGAGGAAAAGCAGCATGCTTATGTTGCAGAACAGCCTGTTGATCTTGATGTAGGCGCAGATTTCGGAGCAAGCTTCATGAAGGTCAAAAACAGCATAAAAAGCGAGCATGACAAAGAAAGCAGAAAAAGAGGCAAGGATGACAGCAGTTCAGGTCTTGATGTAGATATTACTGGAAATATGAAAAAAGCCGATATTATTGTAGAAGATAAGAAAGGCAGCGATGTTTCTTTTATATACGGAAACGGTAAAGATGATTAAGGGGTGCGGGTCTTGCTAAAATTACCTGTTTGCCCGCATTGCGGAGCTGTTTACAGCTATAAGGAAGTCAGCAGCATGAAAAGCGGCACAGAGCTTTGCTATCACTGCAAAAAGAAATTCAGAATAAATAAGCTCAGAGGCAGAGTTATATTATTGTCTATAGTATGTACATTACTTATAATTGCAAATACTGCGATAATGATATCAAGTGAAAATTTTATTCCTGTCATAATAGTGCTTGCTGATATGATAGTTATAACAGCAGCATTTCTGATGCTGCCGCTTACTGTAAGATTCATTCCGGAAAAATTCAGCAAGGCTGAAAAAAGAGAGCGGAGAAAGTGATCATATAATCGTGTGAGAGGTTAGGACGAATATGGATATATTAGAAAATATTGAAAACAGTGATATTTCTCAGACAGACGCAAAATACGGCGCTGATGAAATACAGGTACTTGAGGGGCTTGAAGCTGTAAGAAAAAGACCCGGTATGTACATAGGTTCGACCGGACCAAGAGGACTGCATCATCTTGTATATGAGATAGTCGATAATTCAATAGATGAAGCATTAGCAGGTTACTGCACAAAAATAGATGTAGAGATCCTTCCCGGAAATATAATCAGAGTAAGCGATAACGGACGAGGAATTCCTGTAGGCATACAGCCTAAGCTCGGTATCCCTGCGGTAACGGTTGTTTTTACAGTTCTTCATGCAGGAGGAAAATTCGGCGGCGGCGGATATAAGGTCGCAGGAGGACTTCACGGCGTAGGCGCATCGGTAGTAAATGCGCTTTCAGAATGGACAGAGGTAGAAGTATCTGACGGCAGCAATATTTATAAGCAGCGCTTTGAAAAGGGAAATATCGCAACAGAGCTTATAAAAACAGGTGAAACAGATAAAAAAGGAACAGTAGTTACTTTTAAAGCAGATCCCGAGATTTTTACGGAAACTACTGTATATGAATATGAAACTCTGTCAAAAAGACTCAGGGAACAGGCTTTTCTGAATGCGGGAATACATATTGAAATAAAGGATCTGAGAGATGAAAATGAGATACAAAGCAATGATTTCTGTTATGAGGGCGGTGTATCAAGCTTTGTAGATTATGTTCATAAGAAAAAAGGTCTGGATGTTATACATCCCGATATAATGCATTTTGCTGCAAGGAATGAGGACGATACTGCATCTGCCGAAATAGCTATGCAGTATAATGACAGCTATAATGAGGATATCAGATCCTTTGCAAATAATATTCATACTACAGACGGCGGTACCCATGAAGAGGGATTTAAAAAAGCGCTTACAAGAGTAATGAATAATTACGCAAGGAAATTCAATATACTTAAAGACGAGGATAAGAACCTCAGCGGCGAGGATGTCAGAGAGGGTCTTACAGCTATAATAAGCGTAAAGCTTAAAGACGCACAGTTTGAAAGTCAGACAAAGGCAAAGCTTGGCAATACATCAATAAGAACTCTTGTAGATAAGCTCATAAGCGAAAAGCTTGAGCAGTATCTTGAAGAAAATCCTGCTACTGCGAAGGCAATTTTTGATAAGGCAGTAACTGCTGCAAAAGCAAGAGAGGCTGCAAGAAAGGCAAGAGATCTTGCAAGAAGAAAAACAGCAATGGAGGGCGCAGGTCTTCCCGGTAAGCTTGCAGATTGTCAGTCAAAGAATGTTGAGGAAACAGAAGTATATATCGTAGAGGGAGATTCTGCGGGAGGTTCTGCTAAAAACGGACGTGACAGAAGATTCCAGGCTATACTTCCCCTTTGGGGCAAAATGCTTAATGTAGAAAAAGCAAGACTTGACCGTGTATATGGAAATGATAAGCTTATGCCGGTAATTACAGCTTTGGGATGCGGCATAGGAGATGAAATAGATCTGAGCAAACTCAGATACGGCAAGATAATTATTATGGCGGATGCCGATGTTGACGGTTCACATATCAGAACTCTGATGCTGACATTTTTCTTCCGCTTTATGCGACCGCTTATTGAAGAGGGGCATGTTTATATTGCCCAGCCCCCGCTTTACAGGATCACAAAGGGAAAGAATGACCATTATTATGCATATTCCGATGAGGAAAGAGATAAAATAATGGCTCAGATGAACGGAAAATATGAGATACAGCGTTATAAAGGTCTTGGTGAGATGGATCCCCAGCAGCTTTGGGAAACAACAATGGATCCCGAAACAAGAATAATGCTGAGAGTTGAGATGGAGGATGCCGCCGCCGCTGATGAGGTATTTACGATACTCATGGGCGACAAGGTCGAACCGAGAAGAGAGTTCATAGAAAAGAATGCCAAATATGTTCAGAATCTTGATGTATAAGGAGAATATATGAAGGATACAGATGACAGTATTAAGCCTTCGGGCGATAATGACGAAAAAGAAGAATTAAAAGAGATAGTAGAAAATCTTGAAAATACCGAAAATGATGATAATCCAGAATGGGACGGTACTGAGGGCGAGCTTGTAAGCGACGATGATGCCGAGGAATATGAAATACCGGAAACGGGATATAAAATTTCATATGAGCTGACTCAGGATGAAATGTACAAGTGTCTTTATCATAGCAATATGATAAAGACAAAGGGTACAAGAGCTGTAATTCAGAGTATATTTTTAGGAATTGCGGCAGTTATATTTTTTGTTGTATATTTTACGACTGATTCACAGTTCAACCATTATAATCTGATTTTCGGAATAATATCCTTGCTTACTATAGCTGCGATATGGATAATCCCCCATCTTTATCTGAAAAATATGTCAAGGATGATGGCGGACGGAAAAACGATAGAAGCTGAAATATATCCGACTCATATTGATATCGGTCATGGAAAGGGAAGCTGGAGCATTGAGCTTGACGGCAGATCCCAGATACAGGAATTTGACAATATAATTATGATATTTACAGATCACGACAGGGCATTTGCAATACCTGAACGTGTTATCGAGCCGGAAGTATATAATGAGGTAAGAGCGATACTGACCTCGGGAACGGAGCCTGATGAAGATGAATGATATTGAAAAGATCAACAGACTTCATATCACAGCCCGCTATGCGGAAACTGATATGATGGGGATTATTCATCACAGCGTTTATCCCGTATGGTTCGAGGCGGCAAGAACGAATATGATAAGATCTATAGGCATTACATACAGTCAGCTTGAAAAGGACGGTATAATGCTTCCGCTTTCCGAGCTTAACTGTAAGTATATTTCCCCCGTTCATTATGAGGATGATGTCATAATAGAGACGAGGATATCAAAGCTCAGCTTTGCAAAGATAGAGTTTACATATCGTGCAGTTTTTGACGGAAATGTAAAAGCGCAGGGATCAACTTTGCATGGTTTTGTTGACAGCAAGACATTCAGACCGATAAATATTAAAAAGGTCCGTCCGGAATTGTATGAAAAATTAAAAGAAAGAATATGTACCGAATGGTGTGATACAGATGGCGAAGCCTGTATTAAAGTTTAAAAATGAGCTTAGTGTAAGAGATTATGCAGAGGGTTACAGACTGTATGATATCAGGCGTGGAAGATGCATGGGCAGAGAAATAAAGGCAAGTCTGTTTTTCTTTCTTGCAATGGCTATGCTGTTCATGCTCATGCAGGAGGGCTTCAATATTCCAAAGCTTCCTGTATGCAGTATAGTACTTCTTATCTGTATTTATATGTGCTGTTTTTTTCTGTATATACAGCCGAATATGTCTAAGCACAGAGGTGAACAGATATATAAAAGCTCCAGGCTTATTTCAATGGAATATACCTTTGAAATGCATAAGGAATATTTCATAATGAAAAATGAATATGAAAGTCTTAAAAGGTATTATACCGAACTGAGCGATTGTATTGAAACAGACAATATTTTTCTGCTGATAGGCGGGACAGAAAAAAAGATCATTGTAATATCTAAAAGATGCCTTGAAGAAGAAAAAAAAGAGGAGCTTTCCGCCTTTTTCAAAAAAGAAACTATAAGACAGTACCGAAGGACAAGATCACGCAGGAAAAAGAAGTGATGATATGAATGATACAGAAAAAGGCATTCTGCCTGAAAACATAGATGTAAGCTTTCTTCCTACAGAGGAAGATTATGTATATATGAATCTTGAAAAGGAGAAATATCTGACTCCAAAGGCAAATAAAATTATTTTCCGGATAATCGGCATGGCAGGAATACTTTCCGGGACTGCAGGACTTGTTCTGAGAAACGGAAATATTATAGAAACAATATGCTTTTTGCTGCTTATAGCGGTAAGTCTGTTTGTTATATCATTTTATGATGTGATAAGACCGTTTTTAGTATTTAAAAGCTCATCTGCTTTTTTCAGATATAACGAAAAGGATATTATTTCAAAGAATTTATCTATCAATGATAAAACAATTACAGTAAATGATGAACTTCACAGGATAAGCATACCTAAGGAATATATTTATGAGGTTTATAAATCAAAAAGAACGCTGTTTATATTTCTTGATAAAGAGGAATTTATTTATATACCCCTGCGGGTGCTGAATAGTTGACAGCATTTGAGGATAATCCTAAAGAAGAGGTGTAAGTTTTGGATATACAGGAAGCATTATCAAAAACAAAGATAATTGATGTGGATATAGAAAGAGAAATGAAAAAATCCTTTCTTGACTATTCCATGTCGGTCATAGTGTCAAGAGCATTGCCGGATGTAAGGGATGGTCTGAAGCCTGTACACAGAAGAATACTTTATTCGCAGTATGAGGATAATCTGACTCCCGATAAGCCCTACAAAAAGTGCGCTACCACAGTCGGTAACGTTCTCGGACGTTATCATCCTCACGGCGACAGCTCCGTATATGAAGCGCTTGTAAGACTGGCGCAGGATTTTTCCATGAGATATACGCTGGTAGACGGACACGGAAATTTCGGTTCGGTTGACGGAGATCCGCCTGCCGCATATCGTTATACTGAAGCAAGAATGAGTAAAATGTCTGTCGAAATGCTGACAGATATAGATAAGGAAACAGTAGATTTTATTCCAAACTATGATGACAGCCGAAAAGAGCCGTCAGTCCTTCCTTCAAGATTTCCTAATCTTCTTGTAAACGGATCTAAGGGTATTGCCGTAGGTATGGCGACAAATATCCCGCCTCATAATCTGGGCGAGGTAATTGACGCTGTTGATTATGTAATAGATAATCCCGATGCAGGTCTTGATGAGATAATGCAGTTTATCAAGGGACCCGATTTCCCGACAGGCGGAATTATCATGGGTAAAAGCGGAATAAGAGCCGCTTATGCAACAGGCAGGGCTAAGATCACCGTTCGTGCAAAGGCTGAGATAGTCGAAGAAAAGAACGGCAGATTCAAGATAGTTGTAACAGAGATACCTTATCAGGTAAATAAATCCGAGCTTGTAACAAGCATTGCCGATATGGCGAAGGATAAAAAAATAGAGGGTATTACCAATATTGAAGATCATTCCGACAGAAACGGAATGCATATTGAGATTACGGTAAAGCGTGAAGCGTCCCCGCAGATAGTGCTGAATAATCTTTATAAATATTCACAGATGCAGGTGACATTCGGTATCATCATGATCGCAATTGTAAACGGTGTGCCGAAGATACTTAATCTGCGTGATATCCTGCAAAACTACATAGATTTCCAGGTTGAGATCATAACAAGAAGAACACAGTATGATCTCAGAAAAGCTGAGGAAAGAGCTCATATATTAGAGGGCTTGAAAATAGCGATAGATTTTATTGATGAAGTAATAAGCATTATTCGCTCATCAAAGGATCAGCCTACAGCAAAGCAAAGACTTGGTGAAAGATTCGGTCTTGACGAAGCTCAGACGCAGGCGATCGTATCAATGCGTCTCGGACAGCTTTCAGGTCTGGAAAGAGAAAAAATAGAGGAAGAGCTTGCCGCATTGAAGGAGAAAATAGCTGACTTTAAGGATATTCTTGAAAACGGCGAAAGACTTTTAGGTATAATCAAAAGCGAGCTTAATGTAATAAAGAGAAAATTTAATGATGAAAGACGTACAGAAATAGCCGCAGTCAGCGGTGAAGTTGATATCGAGGATCTTATCCCCTATGAAGACTGCGTTGTGACCATGACGAATTTAGGCTATGTAAAGCGTCAGAAGATGGATGCATATCATACCCAGCGCAGAGGCGGACGAGGCATAAGCGGAATGAACCGCCGTGAAGAGGATGTTGCCACTGATATGTTTGTAATAGGAACGCATGATTATGTGCTGTTCTTTACGAATTCAGGAAGGGTGTACAGACTCAAATGCTATGAGATACCCGAAGGCTCAAGAACATCAAAAGGTATAAATATAAATAATCTCCTCCCCCTTTCCGGTGATGAAAAAGTCACATCAATGATAAAAGTGCCTGAAAAGGGCGATGAGGATATGTACCTTGTTATGATAACCAAAAACGGTATCATAAAGAGGACAGCCACAAAGGAGTTTTATTCCAACAGAAAAGGCGGACTCAATGCAATTGCGCTTGACGATGATGACGAGCTTACATGGGTACGTCTTACAAACGGACATAATGAGCTTCTGGCGGCTACCAAAAACGGCATGGCTATCCGTTTTGATGAAAATGACGTTCGTCCTATGGGTCGTACTGCAAGAGGCGTAAAGGCTCTTACTCTCAGAGAAGGCGACAGTGTAATTGGTATGTCGGTTCTGCGTGAAGGCGCACTTGTGCTGACTGTTTCGGAAACAGGATATGGCCGTCTTTCATACCAGTCTGATTATCGTATACAGTCAAGAGGCGGTTTCGGCATCAAGAATTACCATACCGATAAATTCGGCAAGGTTGCGGCGATAAAAGCAGTGGATCTTGACGATGATGTTATAATGATATCGGATAATGGTGTTATTATAAGAATAGAAGCGTCGTCTATACGCATTTGTTCAAGACCGTCAAAGGGCGTAATAGTTATGAAAACTATGGACGACAGCAAGGTTGCAACAGTTGCAAGAGTACCTCGTGATGATCCGGGAGATAACGAAGATACCGAACAGCAGGAGGAAGCTGAAAGCGAAGAAATGAAAGAAGAATAAAAAAACGGAGCTGCCGCACCTTATCAGTGTGACAGCTCCGTGTATTTTTATATATCAATATCCGATAGAATCAATAAGAGCCTTTACCTTGTCTTTATACTGTTCATTTACCTTTGAATATACAAGCGTATTATCAATATAAGCTACATACATAAATAAACCATCGCTTGTTCTTTCATAGGAAGAATAATTTGTTCCGCTGAAGCTTAGACTTGTTCCCGATTCTCCTTCAAAATTTGATTTATTATGTAAAAACATATTTTTCGCATTATTTACGGAATCAAGTACAATAAAATCGAAGGACCATAATATATCACTGCCTGATGATTCAAATGCAGTAGTACTGCTGATAATTTCAGAATTATCTTCATATGAGCTTTTTGTATCCTGATATTGATATGACAAAGCAGACGCCTTTGATTGGAAATCAGAATTTGTTATTGACGTTTTAGAAACGGCGCAGGCAGAAAAAATCATTGCTGCTGCGATCAGAAAAGTCATGATGATCAGAATTTTATTATTCTTTATCTTTTTCATAATTAACACCTTTCTTTGTTTACAATATTTTTATGAGTTAATAATTTTAATTAATTATAATATAGGGCATCTCTAAAAACTT
>DEHG01000108.1:12916-23539 GCA_002351795.1 Ruminococcaceae bacterium UBA2806
AGGTTTTTAGAGGTTGCCTATAATTTAATAAAAAAGTCAAATACAAAAAAACATAATACCTATTGACATATAATACTATGTATGATATAGTATTATGTAAAGTGAGGTGTTAATATGGATATACAGTTAAAGCGAGGACTTCTTGATGTATGCGTATTGTCATCAATAAAGAATGAGGATTCCTATGGATATAAGATAGTTCGTGATATACAGCCATATATATCAATTTCTGAATCAACCCTCTACCCTATTCTCAGACGGCTTGAAAGCGCCGAAATGCTTACAGTATACAGTGTTGAGCATAACGGAAGACTGAGAAAATATTATAGGATAAATGAAAAGGGACTTGAAAGACTTCGGGAATTTGAAGATGAATGGAAAGAAATTGAAGCTGTAAGGAATTATATTACAAGAACAGAATAATAATCTTTTTGTAAAAGCAGTTGATAAAATACAGGAGGAAAAAATAAATGAAGAAAAATGAATTATTGATGGAGCTGCGCAGACTTACGTCGCACCTTCCGCAGGAAGAAGCCGACAGATTCACTCAGTATTACAGTGAAATAATATCGGACGCAATGGAGGACGGAATGAGCGAAGAAGAAGCTGTTGCGTCGGTCGGTACGATAGAAGAAATAAGCGCATATATAAAAGAGAATAATAATATTCAGACTGATCTCAATAGCAAAAATGTCGGGACTGTTGAAAACACTGTAAATAAAAAGAAAGATCTGCCTGTATGGGCTATAGTGCTTATTATAATCGGTTTCCCGATATGGTTTTCAATGCTGTGTACAGCATTTTCAATGTACATGACAGGGTGGGCTGTAATAATAGCATTGTTTGCAGCGGTTCTGGCATTATTTGTATCGGGAATAATACTTATTCCTGTTGCAGTAATGATGCAGGATTTTGCACTGCTGATGGTAATGCTCGGAACAGGTATATTCTGTATCGGTTTGTCAATGATGGGATTTGTCGGTATGGTAAAGCTTTCTCAGCTTTATGTAAAAGCAACGATATTTCTTGCGAAAAGTATTGCAGGTATATTTAAGGGGGATTCAAAATGAAAAATCTGTTTAAAATACTGCTTATAATAGGCGGAATATTAATGGTTGGCGGTATAGGGATCACTGTAGCAGGTCTTGCAAGTGCGGATTTTGATATGAACAGGATATCATATCCTCAGAACGAATTTGAAAAGAAAACTGTTGAATATGATAAAGATTTCAAAAGGCTGGATGTAAAGACCATAGATGATAACATAGAAATAAAAAAGTCAGATGATGAGAAAACGAGGATAGAATATTATATCAGCAAGGATGAAAAGATCACATATAAATTCCATACGGACAATGATCTGAAAGTAGTTCAGGATGATAACAGAGAATGGTATGATAGAATATCATTCTTTAAAGAGGAAAAGGATCATTCCCTGACAATATATATTCCGAAGGAAAGCTATGAAAAATACAGCTTATACAGTGTAACAGGAAATATCAGCAGTGATATTCCTCTTGATATCAAGGGTTATGTGAATATAAGTACGATCAATGGAAATATAAATGCAAAGAATATAAAGGCTGAAAAAGAAATAACAACAGATTCTGTAAGCGGAAACATTAAGATAGATAATTTTATATCAGGCGAACAGGCAGAAACTCATAATACAAGCGGAAAAATAATTATAAACGGATATAAAGCGGATAAATTCTCAATTTATTCCGTAAGCGGCGATCTCAAAATAGAAGATACTGTTTCGGAAGGTGTTATGAATATAAAAACTGTAAGCGGAAACATTTATCTTGATAAAACGAATGATCCTATAAAATTGGAAACAACAAGCGGCGATATAAAAGGTTCAATAGGCTATGACGGAATATATACTGCAAATACCATAAGCGGAAATGTCAATATGCCTGCATCGTCAAAAAGCGGAAATAAATATGAATTCAAAACAGTCAGCGGAGATATTGACCTCAGTTAAAATGGTTCTGAAAAATAAATAATATTAAGGAGCGTGAATTTATGAACAAAAGATTTAAAAAAGGCATGATAGCTCTGACGGCTGCTTCATTGCTTGGATTTAACGGCTGCCTTTACGGATCTCAGCCTCTGGAAACATTATACGGACCTCCGCCCGATCATGATGAAATTAATGAAGACTACTCGGAAGAAATCAAAAATGAAAATAGCAAAGATGATTCTGATACAGATTTTTCAGAAAAAGATGAGGAAAGCATTTCAGATCAGGTTACAAATGAATAAGATAAAAAAAACCGTCATTCCTTCTGGAGTGGCGGTTTGATCTATATAAAAAATTATATTTACCATTGACCAAAACATATATTTATTCGTATAATAAGTGAAAGGAGCTGATGAGTATGAATACAAAAGCTGTGCGCACAGAAGAAGATATAGAAAAAACCTTTGATACATATGCAGATATGATATATTCCCTGTCATTTATTATGCTCAGAAACAAAAGCGATGCCGAGGATATCGTTCAGGATACATTTGTAAAATACATGAAATATAATAAGGAATTTGACAGTGAGGAACATAAAAAAGCCTGGCTTCTGAGAGTGTCTTCAAACCTGTGCCGTGATCTGCTCAGATACAGCTCAAGACACAGAACAGAAAATATTGAAGACCTTAACGAAACGGCATTTGAGCCAGAAAAAACAGGGATATTGGAAGCATTGAATTCACTGCCGGAAAATATCAGGATAGTAATGCTGCTTCATTATGTGCATGAGTATAAGGTGAGGGAAATATCTGAAATACTCAGAATAACTCAGTCAACTGCTAAAATGAGACTTAAAAAGGGAAGAGAATTGCTTGAAAATATATACAGGAAGGAGTTTTTATCATGAAAGAAAAAATTAATGATTCCGTATCAAAAATAAAGCTTTCAGATGAAAGCAAAGAGAGGATACTGTCTGATGTAAAACAGGGCAAGGCATCGGGTGTAATAAAGTCTCCGATCAGGAAATATGTATCAATTGCCGCAATTATCTGCGTACTTATAGCATCTGCGGCGGCAGTAGCGGTATTTTTCCACGGTCAGAATAAGCCTCAAATTGATAATACAGGTACTGAACAAAAAACATCACAAATAGATCCACAAAATTCAGAAATACTGACCGAAGGCGGACAGAAGGTATACGGCGGCGCAAATATAGGCAGTGAGGAAGATAATGAAACCAGCGTAACATCCGCTTTGGAACAAAGTACAACTGAAAACACTCAGACATCGGAAAATGCGGAAGCTTCATATGCGCCCGGAAACTCTGAACAAGTAAGTATTCCTCCTCTGCCGGACGGCATGATCCCGGATGATACCGAGGAAGTGAGCTATGTTCAGATGAACGGTTTTTATGTTGACGGTATTCTTTATAAAAAAATAAATAATGACCAGACGGATGAGGTTTATGATATCAAGGTTTTTCCCTATAACAGTGATGAGATACTCGACTTTGTTTATGAGGGCAATAAATACAGCGATGTAATAAAAAAATATGAAGAAGCACAGGAAAAACATAATCTCCTGCTTGACATAATGATATACTTTGATGAAAATAAAGACAGCTCTGAAAATTACGGAGAATCCTCTGAATACTATCCGGGCGATATTGACCAGAATACTGCAAGCGATGTACTTATAGTTTCGCCGCCTTATAATAAGGCATTTCTTAATTTGGTTGAAGAATATAAAAAGGATGGCAAGGCTGATACAGAAAAAATGAACTCTGAAAAAGAAAACCTTGAAACTATAATAGATGAACTTCATTCTTTATCAGAAAAAATTATAGTAGAATATAATACAAGGTTTGCACAGAAGGCAAAAGAAGAATTTATTCGCTGTGGTATAAAAAATGCGGAAATAAAATATGACATGTGTTATATAAAGGCAACTGCAAAAGAGCTTAAAGCTTTTACTCCCGAAAACAAGGATACCTATGCATTATATGAAGAAGTAAAGTATGGGCAGTGGGCAGAAATAGCCGAATAAAAGAGTAAGTTTCAATTCCCGTCAGGGTCAATCGTTATACAGCCGTAGGGTAAGGATCTTGTATCTTGCCTTACGGCTGTATCTGTACAGATCATCTTCAGGATCACCACAAGATTATTATTTCTTTATAGTGAAGATTCAAGTATCATTTTTGTATCTTGACAGAAAGAATGAAAACGGTATATTATATATATATAGAAATATACGAATACTTTGTACAATTCGGATTGGAGATGAGTGAAATGGATGATTTTATAATGTCTCCAAAGGTTGATTTTGCCTTCAAGGAGCTAATGCGTGATGCAACTGTACGCAAGGGGTTTCTCAGTGCTGTTCTGAATATCAGACCGGAAGATATCAAGGAAACTGTGCTGCTTAATACGAATCTGTCAAAGCTGCATGAGGATGAAAAGCAAGGAATCCTCGATGTAAGACTTACAATGAATAACGATACCGAGATCGACATTGAGATAAATCTTGCATATATGAGAGCATGGGCTGACAGAAGTACATTTTATGTGTCAAAAATGCTTGTGGAGCAGGTCGGCATCAACAAGAGGTATTCAAATATCAAGAAGTGTATCGGTATCAATATCCTTGATTTTGACTATATCAAAGCAACAAAGCGCTTTCATACAGTCTATCATATCAGAGAGGATACAGAACCTATCAAGTATACAGATATTTTTGAAATACATATCGTTGAGTTGCCAAAGCTGCCGCAGACCGATGACGGAACAGACCTGTATGATTGGATTAGATTTATAAAAGCTGATAACAAGGGGGAATTTGAAATGTTGGCACAACAAAGTCAATACCTTAAAACTGCTTTTGAGAAACTGGAAGAAATAAGCGCAGATCAGGAGAAACGTCTTGAATATACGGCAAGACAAAAGGCTCTTTATGATTATAACACCTATATGGAGGAAAGCTACGAACGTGGTGTTGAAGAAGGTATAGAGAAAGGAATAGAAAAAGGTATAGAGAAAGGTATAGAGAAAGGAATATTGACTACACTTGCCGATCTCGTAAAGAACGGGATTATTACAGTTGTACAAGCTGCATCTCAGGCTCAGATGACAGTAGATGAATTTAAAAATAAAACAGGTTTAGCTGTATAGATCCTGTTAAAGCTGCTTTAGCCATGTAAAATTTCAGACCCGCACTTTCAGAAAAATCTGTTCGTGCGGGTCAATATTTATCTTAGCTTGATATCAAATATACTGTTAAGCGCATTTATTGCGGATTCACGTTCATTTATTTTTATTGAAATATGAGGTTTAACTGACATATTCAGATTTGCCCGTCTGCCTGTTTTGCCCAAATGTTCCATAAGCTCCGCAGCACCCTCGCAGCGTATTTCATTGAAATAAATAAGCATATGATCATTTTGCTGACGGACAGCATTAATACCCATTCTCTTTGCCTTGCTCCTGACTAATGCAACATTTATAAGACTTTCCGCAGCCTTTGGTATATCGCCGAAACGGTCGATCATTTCATCAACAACATCCTCGGCATCATCCTTTGTGCGGATATCGGCAATTCGTCTGTACATTTCAAGCCTGTGACTAAGATTGCTTATATAATCTTCGGGAAGATGAGCGTCCTCCTGTATATCAATAACACAATCGCAGTCATCAGGATCGGGTGCTTCACCCTTTGCTTCATTTACTGCCTGTCCGAGGAGCTTCATATACATATCATATCCGACATCCGTCATATGTCCGTGCTGCATTGCGCCGAACATATCCCCTGCTCCCCTTATTTCAAGGTCACGCATGGCAATCTTGAAGCCCGAACCAAATTCAGTAAATTCTCTTATTGCTTCAAGTCTTTTCTGTGATACCTCGCTGAGTATCTTTTCACGCTGAAATGTAAAATATGCATAGGCTCTTCTGTTTGATCTGCCGACACGTCCTCTTAGCTGGTGAAGCTGAGAAAGTCCCATCCTGTCCGCATTTTCAATTATCAGGGTATTGGCATTCGGAATATCTACACCTGTTTCGATTATTGTTGTGCTGACAAGGACATTTATTTCCTGCTCCAGCATATTTCTCCATACCTCTGAAAGCTCACTTTCATTCATTTTACCATGACCAAAGGCAACCTTTGCTTCGGGAATGGATTTTGCGATTTTTGCGGCTTTTTCTTCTATTCCGTCAACACGGTTGTAAAGATAGAAAACCTGTCCCCCTCGTTTTAATTCACGCCTTATAGCTTCATTTATCACAGCTTCATCATATTCTAAAACATAGGATTGTACAGGATGTCTGTCCTGCGGCGCTTCTTCAAGTGTGGACATATCACGGATACCTGACATTGCCATATTCAGAGTTCTCGGTATAGGTGTTGCCGAAAGAGTCAGTATATCAATGTTTTTATACAATGCTTTGAAGTTTTCCTTTTGTTCAACTCCGAAACGCTGTTCCTCATCTATTATTACAAGACCGATATCACGGAATTTCAGATCCTTGCGTATCAGACTGTGAGTACCGACAACAATATCAATATCTCCTCTTTCGAGTTTTTTCATAATAGCAGCCTTCTGAGAAGCGTTTCTGAAGCGTGAAAGCAGCTCGATAGAAATGGGATAACCCTCAAAGCGTCTGAGTATTGTCTGATAATGCTGCCATGCAAGGATAGTTGTCGGACAAAGCAGGGCGCATTGCTTGCCGTCAGTTACGCATTTGAAGGCAGCCCTCAGAGCAACCTCGGTTTTTCCGAAGCCTACATCTCCGCAAAGCAGTCTGTCCATAGGCACAGGACGCTCCATATCTCCCTTTATCTCATCAATGCAGCGCAGCTGATCGTCCGTTTCCTCATATTCAAATTTGTGTTCAAAGTCATGCTGCCATTCATTATCGGATGAAAATGCATAGCCCTTTACCTTCATTCTTTCGGAATACATTTTTATCATCTTATCGGCAATATCCTTTACAGCTTTCCTGACTCTTGATTTTGACTTTGCCCATTCTGTTCCGCCGAGTTTATTAAGCCTTACATTAGAATCTTCCCTTGTACCTATATATTTTGATATCATATCAAGCTGTGTTACAGGAACAAAAAGGCTTGATCCGCCGGCATATTTTATAATAATATAATCCTTTACAATGCCGTGTATTTCCTTTTTCTGAACGCCCTGAAACAATCCTATTCCATGATTTGCATGAACGACATAATCACCGGGGCTAAGCTCTGCAAGACTGAAAACAGCGCCTTTCTTTTTGCGTTTTTTCTTTTTCTGACGTTCAACACTGCTTGAGGATGAAGCGTGTGTATGAGCGATAAGACAGAAGCCTGCCGAAGGATATTCAAAGCTTGCGCTAAGACTGCCGGGGGTAACATATATTCCCTCTCCTTCAAGCACAGCATTTTCGGAGAGCAGACGGATGCTTATATTTTTTTGCAGAAGATCATTATATACAGTTTCCGCATTCTTTTTTGTTCCCGAAAGAATAACTATAGTATTGCTTGTCAGAGTAATATTTTCAAGATCATCACAAAGAACGCTTATTGATCCGCTCCAAAGTGATAATTGCTTTGCGGTAAAGTTTACAAGCTCTCTTAAGGGCAGCTCACAGCTTCCTCTTGTAAAATTGTCTATAAAAACAGTATTCCTTTGTCTTAAAGCGTCAAGATGATCGTCCCATTCAAATGAAAACTTATCAAGACCTCTGACAAGTACGCCTTCCTTTTTATAATCGGACATATCCTCGCTCCAGCGCAGAAGCATTGAACGTATGCGGTCTTTAAGCGCAGGCTGCTCGGATACGAAAACGATCTCATTTTCTGTAATATAATCATAAAGACAGGCGGGAGTATCATAGATCAGGCTGTAATATTTATCAATTGAAGTAAGTCTTGCGCCTGTTTTAATTTTATCTGCTTCAATGCTCATTATCTCCTTTGCCTTTGCTGCATAGGGTCCACGCAGAGAAGAAGATTTTTTCATTATCTTTTCCGCAAGTCTGCAGGGATCGTCATAAAGCATTTCACTTGAAGGAGTAAGCCTGAATCCTTCGATCCGGTCTGTACGTCTTTGTGTTTCTATATCAAATTCACTGATGGTATCTATCTCATCGCCCCAGAATTCAACACGATAAGGCTTTTCCGCAGTGGGCATAAAAAAGTCAAGTATACCTCCACGGATACAGAATTGTCCGCTGCCCTCGACCTGTTCAGCTCTGACATAGCCGCAGGAAAGCAATATCTTCATAAGCTTTTCGGGAGAGATCTCATCTCCCTCCTTTACGCTTGCAGCCGAGTTTTTGAGTATTTCAGGCGGTATTGAATATTGCAGCGCAGCATCGGCACAGGCGACTATGACATCACATTCACCGTTTATCCATGAAAAAAGCGCACCTATTCTCTGATGTGAAAATTCTCCCGATACTCCTTCTATTTCACGGAATGTAAAATCCCTTGAAGGATAGTAAACTGACCTTATCCCCATAGAATTAAGATCGCCGCAGAACCTTGACGCCTCAGCTTCATCGGAGGCAAGAACAAGCGCCCGCCTGTTGAGTCTGCTGCACATTGAATAAATAATGTGTGCCTTATGTATAGCTGATAGACCTGTAGCCATAACGGGAGTTTTTCCGCTGCTGACAGCCTTTTCGATCGTTCTGTATTCTTCTGAGGTAAAAAGAACATCTCTTAAAAATTTCATATATTTTCCTCTAATTAAACATATTCATAGCCTTATCAGTCTGACCGTTTATCATAAGCTCAACGGCTTCACAGGCTTTATCGGCAGTTTCAGTAAGAGTTTTTAGTTCCGTTTCGCTGAAGTGTGAAAGCACCCAGTCTGCAAGATCCCACTTTTCAGGCTTATGCCCTATCCCCATCTTAATTCTCGGAAACTGATCGCTGCCGGAAAGATATATAATATTCTTCATGCCGTTGTGACCGCCGTCGCTGCCCTTGCGTCTTATACGCATTTTACCGATATCAAGAGAGATATCATCAAATATAACGATAACATTTTCAGGTTTTATCTTATAGAAATTCATGGCTTCAACAACAGCAAGACCAGAATTGTTCATATAAGTTGAGGGCTTCATAAGAAGTACCTTTTTTTCTCCTATTGTACATGTAGTGACAAGAGATTTATATTTTATCCTGTCGATTCTGACTCCAAGCTTTTCTGCAAGCCTGTCAATGGTTATAAATCCGGCATTATGACGGGTATTTTCATATTTTGTACCGCTGTTTCCAAGACCGACAACGATATATTCAACGCTTGATGAAAGCGGCTCCTTTTTTCTGAACAACATATTACTTCTCCTTTTTTGTAAACAGGACTTACAGGAGTACAAACCATTGGTCTGTACTCCTGTTATTTAAAAGCGTCTGCTTATTATATTTTTCACCTGTTAATTTTCTGAATTTGAATTAACGAATTCCTTATAAAGATTAACAGTTCTTTCTACAGTATACTTTGAAAGACAATCGTTGTTTGTATCATACTTGAGCTTTTTCTTTTCAGCTTCAATGTATTTATCAAACTCGTCATCCTTCATCTTGTGAACGATATCTATTCTTGAAATAGCGTCCTCAACGCTTGTATCATCTGTGATCTTTTCAGCCTTTTCGCTTATTGAACCCTTGTAAAGCAGATAATATGTATCATCTATAAGCTTAACTGTGGCCTTTTTATCACCGAGAGACTTTATTTCCTTTTGTACATCTTCATTGATATTGGAATCAGCCATATTTGCAACATTGGATATGCTCGGAACATTGCCGTCCTCGCCAAGCTCAAAATCTGTCTTGTATTCCTCGTCAATTTCCTTAGTTACTTTTTTGCCCTCATTAAGTTCTTTTGCATATTTTGCAAATGCTGCTGTAACCTTATCCTTTGTAGCATCGTCTATATCAACAGAATTGCCTTCACTGTCTGTTGTTTTAAAGGAATAGTTGATGTAGTAATAATCCGTATAATTTTCCGTGAAATATTTCTTTACATCCTCATCGGATACAGCCTTTGAGCCATTTTTGTCATAAAGAGCCTTGAAAAGATCATCTTTATATGTAGCGATAGTAGTATCGGCATATGCAGCAGTTTTTGTTGCAACACCAAGCTTTTCATAAAGCTTGTCCATTCCGTACTGAGTCATGTAGTTCTCATACATTTTCTGGTTGGATTCAACTGATTCCTTATCAATCTTTACCTTATTGTCCTTCACAAGCTTTTCAATAGTAAGTATTTCAACACATTCATCCTTAGCCTTATCTGCTATCCAGTCATAGATCTTTTTCTTTTCTACCTTTTTATCGGCAAAATCATCATCTGTTATCTGTATGGTTTTTCCGGATTCCTCCTGATATTTTGAAACAGCTTCATTCATAACAGTATAGGTCTTATAGATCCATACACCGTTTGAAAGCTCCTTGGCGCTGTTTTTAAAGCTCCAGGATGTATCGGCGCAGCCAGATGCTGAGATAAGAACTGCTGCTGCGGATATAGCAGCAAGCGGTTTAGCTATCATCTTTATTTTCATTTACATTTCTTCCTTTCGGTTATTAAATAATAAAAACACATATAGGTCTATTATATACCAAAAATACAATAAAGTCTATAATTTTTTAAAATTTTTCCGTAC
>DEHG01000116.1:0-3019 GCA_002351795.1 Ruminococcaceae bacterium UBA2806
GACTTATCCATAAGCCTTGCGCCCACAAACGGCGGATTGCCCATGATATAACTCAGCTTGTCCTTTGGTACAACGCTTTCCCAATCAATACGGAGAGCGTTTCCTTCGGTGATGTTCGGATAGGATTTCAACGGCAGGAAGTCTATCGTCTGGTTGATGATTTTCTCCGTTTCATGAAGCATCTGACTTTCGGCTATCCATAGTGCCGTCCTTGCGACTGTCACGGCAAAGTCGTTTATCTCAATGCCGTAAAACTGCCCGATACTTACCTTGACAGGGTTCTGCACTTCACCAAACATCATCTGATTGTTGTACTGTATGGCTATGGACTCGTTTTCAAGTTTTCTGAGTTCAATGTAAGATTGTGTGAGGAAATTTCCGCTTCCGCAGGCTGGGTCTAAAAATACAAGCCCCGACAGCTTATCTCTGAATGCTTCAAGCTTCTGATCTCTCGTTTTCTTCACCTTGACCTCGGTGATCGCTGCAAGCTCGGCTTTCAGCCCGTCAAGGAAAAGCGGATCAATGACCTTGTGGATATTCTCAATAGACGTGTAGTGCATACCGCCTGATCTCCTTGTTTCGGGGTTCAGGGTCGATTCAAATACAGCGCCGAAAATAGTCGGTGATATCTCCGACCAGTCAAAGCCCTCGCTTGCTTTATGTATCAGCAGATCAACTATCTCCTCGGTAAAACGGGGTATCTCTATCTTCTCATCGGCAAACAAGCCGCCATTGACATAGGGGAAAGCCGCTAAATCATCATCCATATACTGGTCACGATCTTCCGGCTTTGTATCAAGCACCTGAAAAAGCTCTATCAGTTTTTTGCGCACCTCACTGACAGGATACTTTGCCAGATATTGTCCGAACATCTCATGCTGTCCGAAAATGCCGGCGTCCTCCGCATAAAGGCAGAAAACAAGACGCACACAAAGCATATTCAGCGATTTCAGCGTATGCGGATCGCTTGGATTTTTGTACTGTTTAAGGATAGCGTTGTAAAGCTTGCCGACCAGTTCACCGGCTTTCAGGGAAATTTCCATTTCCTTTTTAAGATTTTCATTTCCTGTATTGACAAGAAACTGCAAGCGGTAATAGTCTTTTTCGAGGTCTTTCAGGAATATCTGCTCCGGCTCACCGTTGGGCTTTTCCATATCGTAGACAAGAAACTCCGCAAAGTTGCAGGTAATTATCCACCTCGGTCTTTTTGAATAGGGCAGCTCTGCACTGTATCTTTTAGCTTGCTGAAACGGGGTTAAAAATGTCCCGTCCGACTGCTTGATACCTTTTCTCAGGTCTTTGCCTATGCTTTTCTGTTCAATCATTACATGAGTGGATTCAATGTAGCCGTCAATGAATGATGTATGGTCAAGATGCACCTGATCTTCAAAGCTGATGAATTCTGCAATATTATCCACACCATAAACATTGGTGAGCAGATCGATCCAGAAAAGATTTGATTCGCCTTTCTCATATCCTCTGTCCTTCCATCTTTTTGCAAAATCATTTGCGGCTTTTTGCTGCTGCTTTGCATTTATCATATAATTCACATCCCGTAAGACGTGTCCGTCCGGACACTTGCTCATTCTATTATAACCATTCATAAACAATATTTCAATATAAAATTATAATGCATACAATAAATTGCATATGGATTTAAAAAAGTATTGTGCAGGGTTGAAATCCGGGCGGATAATTGATATAATATGTTTTGCAAAAACTGAAAAGGAGTAATTTAAATGACAGATAGGGAATTTGCAGAGATAAAAAGAAGATTTAAGCCAGAAAAAAATAATATTACTTCTGTAAAGGGATGCTATGTCACTTCTACAAAGGAGATACGCTCCACTTTTAAAATACCGGTCACAATGCTTCCCGATGAACAGAAGGAATGGCTCATGAAGATAATGAAAAAGCCGATAACCGGAGCAGTCGGCAGAAATCTTATGGATATCGAGTTTTCAGCCGATCAGGTGACGGACGGACAGGAACATAAGCTTCTTTCCGATATCAGGGAAAGCGAACTTGAGGATGAGGAAAAACTCGGCGAGCTGTATCAGAAGATCATTGACAGCTATATAACGGACGGAGATTATCTTATCCTGCTTGCATATGACAGATACGACGTTCCCGCATACTCGAAAAATGCGGAAAATCTTGATGATTCGACTGAAATGTTCCGCTACTATGTTTGCGCTGTATGTCCTGTGAAGATCACAAAAACAGCTCTTGGCTTCTCCGCTGCGGATAACGGTTTCCGCAATATCGGGGGAGAGACCTCCGTTTCATCGCCTGAGATCGGCTTTATGTTCCCATGCTTCGATGACAGAAGAACGAATATCTATAATGCCGTTTTCTACACCAAAAGCACAAAGGAAAGCTATCCCGATGTAGTGGAGACTCTTTTCGGCACTACCGCCCAGATGCCCGCCGCCGAACAGAAGGAAACCTTCCTTAATATCGTTTCCGATACTACATCGGAAAGCAGAAATTATGAATTTGTGCAGTCTGTTCATGGTATGATTTCCGATATGATCACCGAGCATAAGGAAAGCCATGATCCCGAGCCGCTTATGCTTGATAAAAACGATGTCAGACGTGTCCTGAAAACCTGCGGTGCAAAAGATGAGGAAATGTCGGATTTTGACGAAAAATTTACAAGCGGATTCGGTGAAAGAACTGTCATTCCGCCGCAGAATATTATCAATCCGAAACAGTTTGAGCTTAAAAACTCATATGTTACGATCAATATTGACCCGCAGTACAGCTTTATGGTAAATACAAAGGTTATCGAGGGTGTAAAATATGTTATGGTCCGTGCTGACGAGGGTGTTGAGGTAAATGGAATTTCTATCCATTTTGACGGTGAAACAGTTCCCGGTCTCAGCGGCGATATTGAAGATACCGCAAAAACAACTTCCGTTTCAGATAATGAATAAATTGAATAATAAGTAAAACTGACCCGAACGAGCTTTTTTCTCGTTCGGGTCGATCTATACCTGAAACTGTGAAAGTTCAA
>DEHG01000116.1:3158-11135 GCA_002351795.1 Ruminococcaceae bacterium UBA2806
TTAAAAGAAACAAATACAAGGACTAATGTATACAAAAAATCCCTTTACAAATTATACTTATTGTATTAAAATAATAATTAAGAACGTGTGCGTTTGTGATGTGGACCATAGTGAGGTAAAAAGCTGTCCTTGCCTCATTAATCCCTGTCATGAGCTCAAATCTTACATTCAGAAAGGATTGGTTAACCAAATGAACGGAAAATTTAAAAAGGGCTTTAAAAGAGCCGCTGCGATCACACTTTCCGCTCTTATGGCTGCCGGATGTCTTGAAATAGGCAGTGCTGCTTCGTCTTCATTGTCGATAACAGCAGACGCTGCATCAGATACTCTGAGCAATGCCGAAAGAAGTTCTATCTTCTCAAGCACAAGAAGTGACTTCCGTGATGAGTCGATCTACTTTGTAATGACGACAAGATTCTGGAACGGTGACACAAGCAATGATGTACAGTGCTGGGAGGTAAACCCGGAAAGCGGTACCTACAGATCACAGTATGAAGCTGACGACCCGGCATGGCGAGGCGACTTCAAGGGTCTTGCTGAAAAGCTTGACTATATCAAGGCTCTTGGCTTTACAGCAGTCTGGATCACACCTGTTGTTGAGAACTGTTCAGGCTATGACTACCATGGTTATCATGCTATCAACTTCAAGAAGGTAGATCCGAGATATGAATCAAATGATTTTACATATCAGGAGCTTATTGATGCAGTTCACTCTAAGGGTATGAAGCTTATTCAGGACGTTGTTTACAACCATACTGGTAACTTCGGTGAAACAAATCTCTGTCCGATGTTTGTTAAGGAAGGAGATCTCAGTTCTCCCGATTGTCTCAAGCTTGCTCCGAATACGGCTCTTCCGAGCAATTATTTCAGTCTTAAACCGGATGCACAGTATCAGGCAAGACTTGCACTTATGAAGAATACCGATGGACAGAATCATGATGTAAATAACATCTATCACCATTACGGAAACTTCAACTGGGATAACTACACATGTCAGCTTGCTCAGATCGCAGGTGACTGTGTTGACCTTAACACAGAGAATCCTATGGTATATAACTATCTTGTAGATGCATATACCAAGTATATCGACATGGGTGTAGACGCATTCCGTGTTGATACAGTAAGACATATCAGCCGTCTTACACTTAATAAGGCATTCAACCAGGCACTTCTCAAGAACAGTGAAAAGTCAAGAGCTCTCAGAAACGGCTATGACTTCTTCATGTTCGGTGAAGTATGCGTTCGTCATACAGGCGGCGTGTGGTACCGTGATAATCCAGGTATGTCCGCTCCCTTCTATACATGGAAGGAATCAAAGGACTATGCATGGAGCGAGGATCCCGCACAGTGGGAGACAAACTATAACTCCGCTATTGCATGCTCTGTTGACAATGAGGATAATATCAGCGCACAGCCTTCAAGCGATAATGCATTCCTTAAAGGCAATAACTATCATACACCTGATTACAGCAAGTTCTCCGGACTCAGCGTAATCGACTTCCCGATGCACTGGTGCTTCAGAGATGCTACCAGCGCATTCAATGTTGCCAAGAACGGCGACAGTGCATACAATGACGCAACATGGAATGTAACATATGTTGACTCTCATGACTATGCTCCCGATAACGCTCCTGAAAACCAGCGTTTTGCAGGCGATCAGGAAACATGGGCTGAAAACCTTTCACTTATCTTCTCATTCCGTGGTATTCCGTGTATTTACTACGGTTCCGAGATCGAGTTCCAGAAAGGCTGTCTCATCGACAAGGGTCCCCTTATCAAGCTCTCCGAATCCGGACGTGCATACTACGGTCCACACCTTGAGGGTTCTGTCGTAGCAAGCGACTTTACAGTATTCAATGCAAGCGGTGCTGTTGCAGAAACACTCAAATATCCTCTTGCACAGCATATCATCCGTCTTAACAGACTTCGTCAGGCTATCCCTGCTCTCCGTAAGGGTCAGTATTCAACAGAGGGCGTAAGCGGCAATATGGCTTACAAGCGTCGTTATACAGACGGCAATGTTGACAGCTTTGCATGTATCGTTGTATCAGGCAACGCTACATTCTCAGGCATTCCCAACGGCACATATACAGACGCTGTTACAGGCGATGTAAAGACAGTTTCTGGCGGTTCACTTTCAATTTCTGCAAGCAGAAGAGGCGACCTGCGTGTATATGTACTCAATGGTCCCGGCCGTGTAATTCCTGACGGCAAGTATCTCGGCAGCGGTTCAGGTCCCGATATCGGCAACGAGGATCCCATTCAGATCGTTGAGCCCACAGGCGTTACACTTAACGCTACATCCGTATCCGTAAGAGAAGGCGAATCCACAACTCTCAAGGCTACAGTTGCTCCTTCAAATGCAACAAACAAGCTGGTAACATGGACATCAAGCAACGAAGCTGTTGCAACAGTAGGCGGCGGCAACGTTATAGGTGTATCAAAGGGTACTGCTACAATTACAGCTAAGACCTCAAACGGTAAGACAGCTACCTGTAAGGTAACAGTAACAGAAAATACAAGTATCGTTAAACCAACAGGCATTACTCTTAATAAGTCTTCACTTGAGCTTATGTCAGGTGAGACAGGACAGCTCTCCGCAACAGTAAAACCCGCAGACGCAACAAATAAGACAGTTACATGGTCTTCTGACAACACTGCTGTCGCAACAGTAGGCAACGGTACAGTAACAGCAGTCGGCGAAGGTACTGCTACAATCACAGCTTCTACCTTCAACGGTTTCAGTGCTTCTTGTACTGTAACAGTAACACCGAAGCAGTTCACAACTATCGACCACGGCATATACTTTGAAAAGCCCTCAGATTGGGACGAAGCATGGGTATATCTGTTTGAAAACAATGCTACCGTCGGCACAGCATGGCCCGGTACAAAGATGAAGGATATGGGCGACGGCGTATACTGCTTAGAGTATACAACAACAAGCTCTAATCTGATGCTCGTTTTCAATAACGGCAATAAGGGCAAGCAGAGCGGCGACCTTGAATATAAGGATCAGGGTTATTATAAGTCATCGGGTCTTGATCATATTGTTCAGCCCGTAACAAATGTTGATGTTACATCTGTCAGCATTTCTCCGACAAGCCTTTCACTCAAAGTAGGTGAGACAGGAAACGTAAAGGGTACAGTAGCACCTTCAAATGCAACAAATAAGACAGTAACCTACACATCAAGCAATACTTCAGTAGCTACAGTAACAAGTGCAGGTGTTGTAACAGCCAAGGCAGAAGGCACAGCAACTATCACTGCAAAATCAAACAACGGCAAGACAGCTAAAGCTACCGTAACCGTAACAAAGAGCGGCGGTGAGGTTACAGGCGAAACTCTTGCAAATAATTCAACTATCAGTTCAACAAGTGTTACAGCAAATACAGCTGTAAAACTTACAGGTAAAGCAACAGGCGGTACAACACCTTACAGCTATGCTTTCTATTACAAGAATTCTGATGATTCAAGCTGGACAACTATCGGTACAGCTTACGGCACAGCAACAACAGCAAGCTACACTCCCAAGACAGCAGGTACCTATAACTTCAAGGTCAATGTCAAGGATGGTGCAGGCGCTGTAAAGGGCAGAACCTTCTCAGTAGAAGTAAAAACTGGCAGTTCGACATCTGATCTCAAGAATACATCTACTATCAGCGCAACATCCGTTGAGCAGGGTTATCCCGTAAAGATCACAGGTAAGGCAACAGGCGGCGCAGGCTCATATAAGTACTGGTTCAGCTATAAGAAGAGCACCGAGTCTGAATTCACGATCATCGGTCAGCCTTATTCAACAGCTACAACAGCTACTTTCTATCCGCCTTCAGCAGGTACCTATAACGTAATCGTAAGAGTTAAGGACGCTAAGGACAAGATAAGCAAGACAGGCTTTACAGTCAAATCAACAGCTACTACATCTACTCTTAAGAACACTTCAAAGATCAATGCAGAAACTATCAATGTCGGCGGTACATTTAAGCTTACAGCATCATCGACCGGCGGCAGCGGCACAAAGAAGTATGCTTTCTACTTCAGAAGATCAGGCAATCAGCTCTGGAAGGTTATCGGTACAGAGTTCGGCACAGCAACAACTGCCAAGATCTCTCCGACAACAGCCGGCAGCTTTGAATTCAAGGTTCTTATCAAGGACGGAACAGGCAGAGTTGTAACAAAGAGCTTTAAGGGTGTATGCAAATCTTCCGGTTCTACGACAACAACTACACTTACAAATAAATCAACAATAAGTGCAGATGCTGTTTCTGTCGGTGATACAGTAAAGCTTACCGGCAGCGCAAGCGGCGGTACATCACCTTATAAGTATGCTTTCTATTACAAGAAATCATCATCTTCTTCCTGGACAACTATCGGAACAGCTTTCGGTACAGCTACAACAGGCAGCTTCAAGCCCACTGTATCTGATTCCTATGATGTTAAGGTCGTTGTTAAGGACGGCGCAAGCAAGACTGTAACCAAAACATTTACATTAATGGTATTCTGAGTCTGATTTTTCTCAATACCGGACGAAACCCGCACCATTTCGTGCGGGTTTCTTGTTTGTATAGGGTTGAAAAAATAAAAGGATTGTGTTAGAATAAGTAAAGTTGACACAATAGTGGATGAGGAAAAGGACAGTAATACATTATTATTATTGGAATTATGTATAAAAAAGGTGCAGGCGAGAAGGAGAGTATTAATGAGATCAGGTTTGTTGAAAATTATTTCGATGACAGGAATACTTGCTGTGCTGTCATCAGCTTTTTTCATGCCGGGTACTGTACAGGCAAAGGAAGTCGCTGATAAGGGAGATTTTAAATTTGTTATATCTGATGAAACCAATACCGCCGAAATAGTCAGTTATGTCGGACAAAGCCTGTATGTTTCTATTCCGACAGAAATTGAAAAATGCAAGGTGACATCTATTGGTACTGCTGCATTCAAGAATAATACAACTATAAAAGAGCTTGAAATTCCCGATACTATAACCAATATTGATATTGCAGCGTTTTCCGGATGTTCATCGCTTCACAAGGTACACATTACCGGAAACGTCAAGACAATAGGAAAATCTGCATTCTCCGGCTGTGTAAAGCTCAAGGAGCTTAGCATTGATGATGGTCTTGAAAGAATAGAAAAATATGCGTTTTCAGAGTGTTCTTCCCTCAGAACGGTAGTTCTGCCCAACAGCGTTGATTATGTGGGAGATTATGCGTTTATCAATTGTACAGAGCTTGATAATCCGCAGATGCCGAAAACTATGAGGTATTTCGGCGGCTATGCGCTTGAAAACACAAAATGGATGAAATCCCGCAAGGGAGATTTCGTTACGATAGGCGACGGTGTTCTTATTAAATATATCGGTAAATCCGATATAAAGAGTCTGCCGAAAAAGATAAAAACTATAGGCAGCTATGCCTTTGCAGGCAATAACAACATTAAAAATATAATTATTCCAAGCACTGTAAGTGTAATTCAGAATTCAGCCTTTGAAGGCTGCGAAAAGCTTGAGGATGTATATATGCCTCGGTCAATAGAAAGAATAGGCGAAAGAGTCTTTTATGGCTGTAAAGCTTTGAGTACTATTGAGCTGACCGACAGGATGACTCTTATAGACAGCTATTGCTTTGCCCATTCAGGTCTGACGGATATATCTATTCCGAAAAATGTTTCCGTCATAAATGAAGGCGCCTTTGATGGCTGTAAATCACTTGTGAATGTACAATTCGGCGCAGGTCTGAAAAAGATATCAACATATGCCTTCCGTAACTGCGACTCTCTGAAAAGAGTTGTTCTGCCGAAAAACGTGCAGGAGGTAGAAAAAGATGCATTTGCAGGCTGCAAAAAGCTTCTTCGTGCGGAATTCAACGGAGATACAAAGCTAAATGAAGCAGCCTTTGATGAATGTCCTAATATGAGGGAGGCTGTATTCTATCAGAACCCTAAAACAATTGAGGATAACGCCTTTGCACAGGTTCCGGATCTTGTTATATACAGTGATAATAATATGTATCTTGACGAATATGCAGAAAGAAACAGCAAATTAAGCGAGAACATAAAAAATCTTCCTCAGTTCAACGAAATGATGGCGACCGATAAAAGTCTGGAAAATAATAACAATTTTTCCATTGGTTATACTCTTATTACTATTCTTATAATATTGATTGATATTTCATTGATAGGTTTGTTTGCATTTTATATTCTGATCATCGACAAAAGAAAAATGATCGCTGAAGAAAAGCGTGAGCTAAAACTTCGTGCGGCCGAAAACAGAAACGAACGTGTCAGAAGCGGAAATCCTGCCGCTGAAAATGACAATACACGCCGTCCTGTAAAACGTAAGCACCCTGCTAAAATATCCTCAGACGATGATCTTACATACATTCATGCGCCGAAAAAGAAACCACAGAGACCTGTGCAAAGACCAGCACAGAGCAGTACTTCTCAACGACCCAAAAGACAGAGACTGGATGCTCCTATTCCCGAAAGAAGAAGACCGGCCGGATCTGAAAACAGACCGAAGCGTCAGCCAGTAAACAAAAATGATACGATGGAATTCCGCAGACCAAAAAATAAAAATGAATAATTACTCTTTATCTGCAAATGATAATTAAGGAAGCATTGGATAAACCGGTATATTTAAGAAAGCCGGATCATTTGTTACAGTGTTTTCATAAAGAGCGGAGCTGAATCAAAGAAGCTGTCTCACTATAAAGTGTCTCAGCTTCTTGTTTTTGCATAAAGAGGTATTGTCATGAAAGAATTGATCCGACTTGAGCATATCTGTAAATCATATAGATCCAGAAATTCCTGCGTTCAGGTTCTTGAAGATATTTGTCTGTCTGTTCAGAAGGGAGAATTTCTTTCAATTACGGGAAAATCCGGTTCAGGGAAATCCAGTCTGATGAATATTATCGGCTGTCTTGATACAGCCGACAGCGGAGAATACTATCTTGACGGAACAGATGTATCAGAAATGCGTGAAAAGGATCTTGCACGACTCAGAAGCAGAAACATAGGTTTTATTTTTCAAAGCTTTAATCTTATCCCATCAATGAACGCATTGGAAAATGTTTCTCTTCCGCTTATGTACAGGGGAGTAAGAAGGTCGGAGCGAGAAAGAATCGCAAAAAGAGCGCTGAGTATGGTAGGGCTTTCACATCGTTTGATGCACAGACCCGGAGAGATGTCCGGCGGTCAGCAGCAAAGAACGGCGATTGCAAGAGCGATCGCTGCATCACCGTCTGTATTGCTATGTGATGAGCCTACAGGAAGTCTTGACAGGGCGTCGGGCGAGGAAGTATTGTCTGTAATACGGGATATGAACAAAAGTGGGGTCACTGTGGTTATGATAACACATGATCCGGAGATAGCTGCTGCTGCCGGAAGAACGATACGCATTTCGGACGGGAGACTTATATCCTGATGATTATGTCAAAAACTGGAATTAACAATTGTGCAATTTGTTGTTATTAACAATGCTTTGTGCAAACTATACTAAAATCAACCTTGATATTACCGCTAATCCCACAAAAAACGGATTAAAAAAACTAAAAAATAGATTGACAATATTTTATTATGTGTTATAATAAGGTCAACAGGTAAAGCAAACCTGTTCGGATAATTGTAAAATACTCTGCGATTGTCTGAAAATACAAAAGAGTATTGGATGCCGGAGTACGGCATGATATTTAGGAGGTTTTAGTTATGGAAGCAATTGAATTACATAATGTTGAAGTCCAGGCTTTTCTCGCAGAGATCGATAAATGTGAAGGAGACGTTTTCCTTGTAACAGACGAGGGGAACCGTCTTAATCTCAAGAGCAAGCTTTGCCAGCTCATCGGTCTTACACAGCTTATTGAAGGCGGCAAGATCAGCAATGCTCATCTTGAATGTCAGAAGCCTGAAGATCAGTCCAAGCTTTTCCGTTTCAATATCTTCGGATCAGATGCAGATGTTGTTCCTGCTGAAGAGAAGAAG
>DEHG01000016.1:0-227 GCA_002351795.1 Ruminococcaceae bacterium UBA2806
ATATATTTTTTATATATAAAAGACATTTTATTGAATTAACAAATCATATTATCATTAATAATATACAAATAATCAGTAATTATTTATTCAATCTGACGAAAAGAAAAAAATTCCCATTCTTAGTTTGACTACTAACGCTTAATCTGATATAATCAAGTATAAGCTATTAATTTACAGCTTTAAAACAATAATTGCAAACTATCTTGCAGGTATAGTATAGAGGTAGT
>DEHG01000016.1:281-6659 GCA_002351795.1 Ruminococcaceae bacterium UBA2806
GGTTCGATTCCCGTTACCTGCTGAAAAACCCCCTTGCATATGCACGGGGGTTTAATTCTCAGGCATCTCTTAAAAATTCTATTCATGTCCTGCGGGATGCCGAAATCCTGTGGACACTTTTTTCAAAAACAGATGATTCTCATATCACCGCAAATTTTTCAGAGACTGCCTTATAAATCATGTCAGGAGGATCATTATGGAGTGGGAGTTTTTCTTTCTGAATTATATACAGACTAATTTACGCAATCCATTTTTTGATACAGTAATGCCAATTATTTCTTTGCTCGGAAAATATGGCGCGGCTATAATTGTGATATTTATTATTGCCCTTATCTCAAAAAAGCACAAGCGGCTTTCTATGAAGCTGTTGTTTTCTGTTGTACTTACTTCAATCAGCTGTCTTATTCTAAAATCAACAATTAACCGTATGCGCCCATATGTTCTTGACACAACAGTGCAGTTAATTGTCAAACCCGAAGTTACCACCTCTTTTCCGTCCGGACACACTTTTTTTGCTTTCAGTTCGGCAACTGTCTGCTTTATGTACAACAAGAAGCTTGGAATAGCAATGTATATTTATGCTATAATAATGGCTTTTTCAAGGCTTTATCTGTATGTACATTTCCCGACCGATGTTCTTTTCGGAATAATATTCGGTATAATTACAGGAATCATTGCATACAAGCTTGAAGACTTTGTTTTTACAAAAAAGGAAAAGCTGCACAAAAAATCTTATTAAGACATTTTTGAAGCAAAAGGGACTGCTGCAAAACCTTGTGTTCTGCAGCAGTCCCTGTTTTTTTACCATAAATTCTTTTCAATAATGCTTCTGATCCTTTCGGAATCAGCAGAAATTACCAGAGAAACATACAAACCGTTTGTTTCTACCTTTGCTTTTTCTATATTTTCTTTCTGCTTAGGATCATAATTCTGAACAACAGCATAAATAGAGTCAAGATTCGACTGTAATTTATTTTTGATATCTTCAACTTTGCTCTCATCCTTTGCTTTAATATAAATGATCTGATCCTGCGTCACTCCGTCCGAAGAAATACTTCCGGCAAATTCTTCCATTTCGTCCTCGGTAATTCCCATTACCCTGTCAAGTCTTTTTGCGGTAATGTCTATCATTTCCTCGGGCAGTCCAAGCNNATCACTCTTTGCCTGCTCATAAATTGATTTCAGATCTTTAGCGGACGCCGTATCAGATACGCTTTCCTGAATACTTTCTCCCGCATCCGGGGACTCATCAGAAACAGATGTCTGAACCGTTTCGGATTTATTATCCGTATCATTATTTTTTTTTGCTCCGGAGCAGGCGGAAACAGACATTATCATTACTGCCGCCAAAACAGCAAACAAAAGCTTTTTCATTATTACATATCCTTTCTTTTATATCCAAATTTGTATACTTAACGTCATATCACTCGCTTGTGACCTCAGGATCAACGGAAGATTCTGCTGAACTTTCTTCCGATGTTTCCGGTAAAGATTCTTCCTCGCTTTCATCCGATGATTCTGTCTCATCTCCCGGATATGCCGTAGCTACAGTCGATTTCAGGAAATCCTCCCATACAGCACACCCCTTGAAGGTCAGGTTAAGTCCGAGCGCATTAGGATCTGAACAGAATTCATTTGGCAGATATCCGTAGTTATTTGCAAGCGCATCATATGAATTCAAAAAGCCATAGCCTTCCTCTTGTGCAAACTGTTTGAGATTGGCATTGAATTGTCTTATAAGACTATTATTAAGATGATTCCTCTTTTTTGCTTGATTCACTTTTTGACTCTTTTTTGCTTACTTCACTGCTGCTGACGCTGCTTTCCGCTGTAGATTTCTCTGATACCTGTGATGAGGAAAAAACCTCCTCTGCTGATTCCGTTTCGGAAACCTCGGATGATTCAAATGTTTCTGATACCAAGCTTTCATTTTCGGTGTTTTCAGCATCTGTATTCTGAGCGCATCAGCAAAGCAAAAGCAAAGCAGAAAAAACAACCGCCATTATTCTTTTTATTTCTGTATTCCTCCAGAAGATAATCATGTTAATTCCGCATTTTATTATATATTTATATTATCAAATTGTCAATGCTATAGCAGTAATTCTTTTCTGAATCATATCTGATTAAGCCATACAAAAGCAACAAATATTGTCACTACAATAGTGATACATTAAAAGATCCTTCGCTTATGCTCAGGATGACAAAGGAGATTATTATAATAATGCCGTTTAATATAGTTTCAAATATGTCTGCAAAAAATAATTTGATTCGTATATTTTTAAATGGTATACTGTAGAGAAAAGAGTGTTTATTATGAAGCCGACTGCAAATGATTTATTGCTCCTGCGCAGAATAAACCTCACTCTTTTTATTTTTCGCATCAGATGATCCCTAAGTAACGCAAGACCGCTGTGGATGCATATTATATAATAATAATGATCAAACGGCTCTCGGGCATATCTGCCTGTCAGCTTTCATATATAGGTAACCGCTGAATAAAACCTTTTCGCAAACAATAAATGCAGATTTTATGAACAGATCAGCATTTCCATAACAGAAACGGTCTGATAAACAATAAACGTCTATAACACGCTGCACAGCAGCAGTCATATCAGGAGGCAAGTATTATGAATATCGGAAGCTTTGGAATTATAGGAGGAGATAAAAGACAGCTTTATCTCGCAGACAGTATCAGAAATGATGGTCATATCGTCAGACTTTTCGGTTTTGATAGTCTTGACGATGGCAGCGTTGATTCAGAAAATAATCTCTCAGACGTTATATCAATGTCTGATGCGCTCATACTTCCTCTTCCCCTTTCAAGAAACGGAAAGGATATCTTTGCTCCGTTTTCATCAGAGCCTATTTCCATTGACGATATTGCAATGCTTACAGATATGAATAAGCCTGTTTTCTGCGGATTAAAGATAAACTCCGGCATCAGCCCGCTTTCTGCTCATAACTGCTTTTTCTACGGCACAAGAGAAGAATTCGCCGCTGCAAATGCTATTCCTACCGCCGAGGGCGCTATTGCCTGTGCAATGGAAAATTCTGATATAACATTGTGCGGATCGGACTGTCTTGTAACGGGTTACGGCAGGATAGGCAGAGTGCTTTCAATGTTCCTGAGGGGACTTGGTGCAACTGTCACCGTAAGCGCAAGAAAATACAGAGATATCGAACTGATAAGGGCTGCCGGTATGGCCTCAGAAAGAATTGAAAATATCTCAGGACATTTTGATTTTATTTTCAATACCGTTCCTTCTCTGATACTTGACAGAAAAAGACTTGAAGCTATAGGGAAAGATTCACTTATCATTGACCTTGCCTCACTTCCAGGAGGCGTTGACGACAGTGCCGCAAATGAGCTGTCTGTTCCATTGATACACGCCCTGTCCCTTCCCGGAAAGGTCGCCCCGAAAACGGCCGGAAAGATCATTAAAAATGCAGTTTACAATATCATCGGGGAGGAATCCTTATGAAAAAAATATCAGTAGGCTTCGCTATGTGCGGATCCTTCTGTACAATATCCAAAGCTCTGATTCAGATGCAGAAGCTCAAAGATCTCGGATATGATATTATTCCTATAATGTCGGAAAATGTCTATGGAACTGATACAAGGTTTGCACCAGCTGAAAAAATTATTGCAGCAGCAGAATCAATATGCGGACGCACTGTTATTTCTTCCATAACCCGGAGTGAACCGATAGGTCCCAAGGGTATGACAGACATAATGCTGGTAGCTCCATGTACAGGAAACACTGCCGCTAAGCTTGCAAGCGGTATTACCGATACGGCGGTCACTATGGCTGTAAAATCTCACCTTCGACAGCAAAAACCTGTTCTTGTAGCAATTGCAACCAATGATGCGCTTGCCGGGTCTGCTCAGAATATCGGTCGTCTTCTTAATACACGCCATTATTATTTTGTCCCGTTCTCACAGGACGATCCCGATAAGAAGCCGACCTCGCTTGTCGCTGATTTTTCACTCATACCAGAAGCTCTTGAGGCTGCTCTGAACGGAAAACAGATACAGCCTATTCTTGCATGATCTATACTGATTTTCAGAAACAGAAGTATCAGATCTCCATCAGAAAATCAAAACCACCCGTTGAACGAGTGGTTTGCGAAAGCCCTATAATGGCTTGTTACGGACACTGCCCCTTTAGCGGTCTTAGAATGGTCTGCCAACCGCATTTCATTCTCAGCGACCACTTAGGGGGTTTTCGTTGCACAAAAAGGAGCTGCTGCGCATTTTAGCGGAACAGCTCCTTTTTTATTAACCCCTAGTATCATTATTAGGATCAATAATCTGGGTTTCATCACTTTCAGTAATAATATCTTTATCGTCAAACATTATTATTTCTGATTCGGGACTTGTATATATCTCTTTCATAGTCGTCACTTCCTTATAGTTGTTTTTCATATTTATCAAGAGTTGAAATAATTCTTAGCTGCTTCTCCGTACAGATATAATGCTCTCATTGTATTGCAAAGCGCTATATCCTTCTCATCCGTACTTGACTCAAGCTGTTTAAGAACAGAATATGCATACGACATCGGCGAACAAGCTAAATAACAAACATACTTATCGCTTCCATATTCCTGTTCCTTAGTATCATACAAGGACAAATAAACGTTGTTTGTAAGTCTTTGTGCAGAAATATTTGAAATCGTCACATAATACAGTCCGTTACCATCACTGATGAATTCTTTCTTGCTGCCGAATTCTGTAAAATAATACCTGTCGGGATCACTGAGTTCAAAATAAAGCTTGATGCAAGTCTCCGATCTTAACAGGAGGGAATATCCTTTAAACACTACTCCATCGGGAAGACTGGATTTATTATACTTATATCCATTTAGTGTATCAGATGTTACAGATGATACATCATTCGTAACGACATTTGACTCTGTATGATAATTAAAATACTTCTTTGCATATGAAGCATATACCTCAAGAGCGTCAACAAGATCTCTGAGTTTCCCTATGCCGTAAGTTGCCCTCACATAGCTATCGTAATCACCTACGCTATAACTGTATACATTGCCTTCCACAGCTTCTTCAGCCTTTGAAGTCTTTTTAAGCAGATCAAGCAAATTATTATCCTTGTCATAAACCGCAAAAGATACCTTCTCATGTATTTCCTTTGCAGCTACCCTGTATGTAAATTTATAGCCCTTGAGCCTGTCAAATTCTGCGTCCTTTATCATTACCTTCATTTTGCCTGAGGGTCCGTCCATAAGAACATATGCGCCGCTGTTTTCTGCTCTGACAGATTCGGGCAGCAATGCATAAAAATTCAGTCCTATCTGTCCCTCAAGAGTAAGGCTTGCGCCGATAACAGTACTGTCGGAGATCACTCTCTTATCTCTGTAAATTACAGAGCCAGGAGTTGTGAAGGTCGCATATTCTTTATCAGAATTCAACATATAATGTTCCCCGTCGTAATCGGATATCCTGTACCATCCGCAGTATTCTGTATTTTCGTTTTCAAGCGCCTGATTCTTTGTAAACTGAATATTTCCGGGAATATCTATCTCCGTCAGATTTATTGCATTTTTAAACATATCTCTGTAATAAGAGCCTTCTTTATTACTGCTGTAATTTGATGGAAAATTGAACAGCTTTACCTTTTTTAAAGAAGTGCAGCCTTCAAAAATACTATACATCGCACAATAAGAGCCATTCTCGAATGCCCAGTGACTTATATCTACTTCTTCCAGGGATGAACAGTTTTTGAAGACTTCATCGAGATAAGAAAGGTTAGTCGTTTTAATATTATCGAGATTTACGGAGGTAAGGGATGTACACCCATCAAACATATTGCTAAGGCTGTAAATAGATGAATTTGACAGCTCGGGAAGAACTATCTTTTTAAGTGAAGAACAGCCTTTGAATGTTTCAGACAAGTATACAACGTTACTCATATCTAAACCGCTGAGGTCAATTTCTTTAATTGATGAACAGCCCTCAAACATACTGCCGATATCATTGATACCGGAAAAATCCATGCCGTTAAAATCAATACTCTCAAGCGATGCACAGTTATGGAATATATCATACATTTGTGACGGTTTTGCTCCAGACGGCATTTTCACTTTCTTCAGATCATTACATCCATAAAAGAAACTTGAAAAACTAGGATTGCTTATTGTAAAGCTGCTCAGATCAAGCTCTGTAAAACAGGAGCCTTGAAACATTTGATCATAAGAAGAAACATTTCCAAAATCAAAGGTGCTTAAATCTATAGCTGAACATCCACAGCCGCTGAACATTCGGGACATATCTGTAACATTAGCTGTATTAAGCTTACTGAAATCAAAGCTGCCATGAAAACTTTCAAACATACTATTCATATTGGTAACATTTGATGT
>DEHG01000016.1:6745-16179 GCA_002351795.1 Ruminococcaceae bacterium UBA2806
GATGTATCAAAGCTGCTAAGATCAAAATTACCTTTGCAATATCTGAACATACCACTCATCGAGGTAGCGGCGCTTGTGTCAACATTTCCGACAACAAGTTCACATGTTCCGCCGCCATACTGTTCAATATAAAACGCTTCATCACAATTACCTGTGAATACAACGCCGTCATTGATTATCATTTTTTCAATAGCCATAACATATGACCACTGAATGCTTTCACCCGTTTTGACCTCGATCTGTCTCTTTATCTCATTATACAGTTCTTCCATAAGGTTGCCGTCAAATGTACCGGCTTTAACAGTAAGGGTCTTTGTATCAAAGTCAAATTCATATTCTATATCCGACTTCACATGAATATATTCGCCAGCTTCACTCATACCGCTTTCAACATAACCGTAGGAATTGTTTGATGAAACAACAACAGTCGGTGCGCTGCTTTTTGCCCAGCCTTTATAATTCAGATCACTTCCTGAAAGCTGCATATCCTCATTGATAACAAAGCCGCTTGGGATCTTTATACTGTCAAGAGAATTACACCCTCCGAAAATGCCGTATGTGTTCAGAGAGTCATTCACAGTAAAATTGCTGAGATCAAGAGATGTAAGCGATGAACAATTCTCAAACATATCTGACATATCCGTTACATTAGCTGTGTCAAACCCGGATACATTAACTGCCTCCAGTGAATAACATCCGAAGAACATATACGACATATCCGTTACATTTGAAGTATTAAATTTTGACAGATCAATGCTTTTCAGTTTTGAGCATCCGTTGAACATAGACGACATACTCGAAATCCCGGATGTATTAAAACCGCTGCCCAGCGTGATCGATTCAAGATCGTAATCGTAGCTGAACATACCTGACATATCCGTTACTTTTGAAGTATCAAATCCGGAAAGGTTAAGAGCCTTGAAACTGCTGTTGTAAAACATATTCGACATATTTGTTACATTTGAGGTATCAAGCTTACTGAAATCAAAGCCTTCGATATTTCCACAGCTCTGGAACATACCACTCATATCAGTAACACTGCCTGTTTTAAAGTCTGTACCGACTGTTAATGCAGCAAGGACGTAACAATATGAGAACATACTTTTCATTGAAGTTACAGCAGATGTATCCACATTTGTAAGATCAATCTTTTTCACATCACCATATCCGCTGAAAAGGTTTTCACAGCTGCCCTTCAGAACAACCTTTCCATCTGCTTTAATTTCCTCAACATCATATTTACTGAAAGAATTATTATCATCGTCTTCATAGGGGATATAAGGATTATTATATGTTCCCGCATGAAGTGTAAGTACGCCGTCGCTGAAAGAACAGCTTATTTTTTCCTGATCCTCCTGTGCTTTTACAGTAATACCAGTCGATATCATTTCTGCTATCGGCTGTACAGGCGCTATGCCTCCGACAAGTGCAATTGCCAATGCCGCTGCAATTATCCTGCATGCACTGCGGCTGAATTTATTTTGCATAAAAATCTCCTCCGTTCTGAAAATAATGTTACTTTTCACAATATAAGTAACATTAAACCATTAGTGTCATAAAATAAATCAACAAACATTTTTGAACAATAATACTGAGAAATAATTAGCATTTCAGAAATATTAATAATATTATTTTACCACATATTAACAAAGTATTTCAATAGTTTATAAAAAAATTACAAAAAAGTTACATCATAATTTAATAGTCGTAATTTATTCAAGGTTCTTTAATTATATCTCCTCTGAGTATCCAATTACGAGCCTCGGTCACTTTCGCATATTGGAATGTTCCGATAAGCTCAGGCTCTGCTTTCAGCTCAACTATAATATTATTCTGTGTGCGGGCATTGAGTACGCCCTCCCTCGCCTGTTCCTCGACAAGAACACGATATGTTTTCCCGACCATTCCGGCGCAACGCTCAGCCGCTATCTGCTCCTGCAGCTTCAACAGTTCGTCCATCCATTTTGCCTTTTCCGCATGGGTTATTGGATCAGGGAATTTAGCTGCGGGTGTGCCGACTCTTGGCGAATAGATAAACGTGAACAATGATGTGAATTTTACTTCCCTGATCAGGTCGAGCGTTTCGCAGAACTCCTCATAAGTCTCTCCCGGGAATCCTACAATAACATCGCTTGTTATAGACAGATCGGGAATTCTGCTTTTTGCATATTCAACGATCTCAAGGTATTTTTCCCTTGTATACCGGCGGTTCATCTGCTTTAGCACTCTGTTGCTGCCGCTCTGGAACGGCAGATGGAGATGATTGCATATCTTATTATTTTCCGCCATTACATCTATAAGCCTTTTTGAAGCGTCCTTAGGGTGCGAGGTCATGAAGCGCAGCCAGAAGTCTCCGTCAATTTCGGCGGCGCTTTTTAATAAAGACGCAAAATCCGTCTGAATATCAAGTCCCTTGCCATAGGAATTGACATTCTGACCCAGCAAAGTAATATCCTTGAATCCAGCATTTACCATTGAACGGGCCTCACCAAGAACATCTTCGGGAAGGCGGCTTCTTTCCCTGCCTCTTACATGAGGAACTATGCAGTATGTGCAGAAATTGTCGCAGCCGTACATTATCGAAAGCCAGCCCTTGAAGCTGCCGTCACGCCGCATCGGTATTCCCTCATAAATCTGACCATCGTCATATCCTCTCTCTATAAGCCTTTTTCCGCCCGTTACCGCATTATAAAGAAGCTCGGGAAATTTATGTATTACATGGGTACCGAATACAAGACCGACATAAGGGTAGCTTTTATATATTTTTTCCGCTATATGCTGCTGTTCCATCATGCAGCCGCAAAGTGCTATCAGAAGAGAAGGCTTTTTTCTTTTAAGCTGTTTAAGCTGACCGACATTTCCGAAAACTCTGTCCTCTGCGTGTTCTCTTACAGCACAGGTATTGAATATAATGATATCAGCCTCGTTTTTATCCTCAGTCAATGCACAGCCCATATTAATAAGCATACCCTTTATTTTTTCGCTGTCGGCTACATTCTGCTGACATCCGTATGTATGCACAAATGCAAGGGGCTGCCTGTTGTCATAGCGCAGAAGAAGAATATCCTTCAACATATCCGTTATTTCTTCCTGCCTTTTAAGTTCTTTTTCTATATTTACTTCACTCATAATACACTCTCCAATCATGTATAATATTCTCTGCTGTTCATAATCATACTGACCCAAGTATATAATACCATATAAATAATAAAATATCAAATCAAATAATCATCAATTTTTCATTATGTCATACATACATTATCAGGGAAACACAGATCAATCTACTGAAAGCGGCTCCCTGAAATTATTGCAAAACTCATGACTGACTATCGTTAGAAAGGATATGAATTTATGCTTGTTATTTCTTCATTGGTGATCGGAGCAGCTGTTGCTCAGGACGCATTTGCCGTATCCGCAATGTACGGCACAAGAGACAGAACAAAACGGTTCTTTCCCGCCTTTGCAGCAGCCTTTACATTTGCTTTATTTCAGCTTTTCATGCCTGTTTTAGGGTGGTCTGTCGGACAGGCGGGCAGCAGGGCTGTCGGCAGTCTCGGAAATATAATCGCCTTCTTTATCCTGTCGTTTATAGGAATAAAAATGATGATCGACAGCAAAAAGGGCATCGAGAATAACAGTATCGCTTTCAATATACGCTCCCTTATACTTATGGCATTTGCAACCAGCATTGACGCTATGACCATAGGGATAACCCTTCCTGTTACAGCAGGCGCAGACAGCTTTCCGAAGCTTATGCTTTGCGCTTGTATAATCGGAGCTGTCACATTTATCATTTGTTTTACAGGCTATATAATCGGGCGCAGGATCAGTACGCTCAAACCTTCACTCGCTCAGGTGATCGGCGGCGCTGTTCTTGTCGCTATAGGAATAAAAACACTTTTAGTTTCTTAATTTCCCTATTTATTTTCCTCTCATGAAATGTTATAATAGTGGTATACTAAAAATGAAAGCTTGGTGAACAAATGGATAAAAAGGAAATATTAAAGGAACTCCCGACTCCATGCTATGTCATTGATGAACAGGCGCTTATTCGCAATCTTGAGATACTTAAAAGCGTTGAGGAAAGAACGGGCTGTCATATTCTGCTTGCCCAGAAAGCTTTTTCATCATACTGCACATACCCGCTTATCTCCCGCTATCTGAGCGGTACGACTTCAAGCGGGCTTTTTGAGGCAAGGCTTGCACATGAGGAAATGGGAGATAAAGAGATCCATGTTTTTTCTCCCGCCTACAAGGATGAAGATTTTGATGAACTGCTGAAAATATGCGATCATATCGTTTTTAATTCGTTTTCACAGTGGAAGCATTTCCGAAGCCGTATTCCCGATGGATGCAAAACAGAATTCGGTCTGAGGATAAATCCGGAATACAGCGAAATAGAAACAGATATCTACAATCCCTGTTTCACAAATTCAAGACTTGGCATTACCCTGTCAAATTTTGAAGAAAATGAGCTTGAGGGTATAAGCGGACTGCATTTCCATACAATGTGCGAACAGGGTGCAGATACTCTTGAACGCACAATAAAGGTCGTTGAGGAAAAGTTCGGAAAATATCTTTATAATATGAAATGGCTGAATTTCGGCGGCGGTCATCATATTTCAAAACCCGGTTATGATACGGATAAGCTTGTGTCAATTGTTAATCGCATTAAAGAAAAATACGGCGTTCAGGTATATATAGAACCCGGTGAGGCTGTCGCAATTGACGCCGGCTTCCTTGTCACGACCGTTTTAGATATAACAAAAAACGGAATGGAGCTTGCAATTGTCGATACCTCCGCAGCATGTCATATGCCGGATGTTCTTGAAATGCCATATCGTCCGTTTATCATTGATTCAGCGCAAAGCGGAGTTTTGCCCTTTACCTACCGTCTTGGAGGTCCTACCTGTTTAGCGGGAGATATCATCGGGGATTATTCATTTGAAGATCAGCTGAAAATCGGTGACAAGCTGATTTTCACCGACATGGCAATGTATTCTATTGTAAAAAACAACACCTTCAACGGAATGCCCCTGCCCTCGATATATCTTCTGCACACGGACGGCAGTACAGAGCTTATAAAAGAATTCGGATATAATGACTTCAAAAGGCGGCTGTAATTTCACCTCAAAATTCAATAAAGTAAAGAAGGAAAAAAATGCTTGATAATTTCATAACAGTCGGAACACAGGTGCTTGAACTGTTCATTCTTATAGCAGTTGGCTTCCTGTGCGGCAAAACAAAAATGCTGACGGAAAAAGCCGTCAAATCCATAACAGATATTGTTCTGTATATTGTCTGCCCATGCGTTATCGTGCAGAATTTCATAAGACCATACAGCAGCGATATGCTCGGCGGTCTGCTGACTGCTGCGTCTGCGGCTCTGTGCATACATATTGTTTCAATCGTTATTGCAATGCTTGTCTTTCATGATAAGATACCCGAAAAAAACAGGGTTTACCGCTTTGCACTTATCTTTTCAAACTGCGGATATATGTCACTTCCGATGCAGCAGGCTATTCTCGGCTCGGACGGAGTGTTTTTCGGAGCTGTATATATCGTTATTTTCAATGTTGTAATGTGGACATTCGGAGTATGGCTTTCAAGCGGGGACGGCAAATCCGTATCAGCTAAAAAAATACTTCTTAACCCTTGCATAATCGGCATGGCAGTAGGGCTTGTCATATTCCTTATGTCGATCCCGATACCTGAGATAATATCCCAGCCTGTCACCTTTCTTGCAAATCTAAATACTCCCCTGCCTATGCTTGTAGTTGGCTTTTATCTGTCACAGACAAAAATTCTTGACGCATTCAGGGATGGAAAGGGCTTTGTCTGCGTTCTGTTCCGTCTGATAGTTATTCCTCTTCTTGCTTTCGGGGGAATGATGCTTTGCGGGATAAGAGGGACAGTGCTTATAACCTGCGTTATTGCAGCGTCTGCGCCTGCGGCTGCGGCAACGACAATGTTTGCGGCAAAATTTGACAATGACGCAAAGTTATCCGTAAACCTTGTTACACTCTCCACCCTGCTCTCCGTCATAACCATGCCGCTGATCGTTGGTTTTGCACAGACAGCGGGAGGTTAGAATTAAACATAAAAATAATGATTATTATGGAGGAATCGTTTTTATGAATATAAACGAGATCAAAGCAAGAGCGGAGGAACTCCGTTCAAAGATATGGTATCATAACAGAAAATACTATAATGAAGATGATCCCGAGATCAGCGATCATGAATATGATATGCTGATGAGGGAGCTTGAAAATATTGAAGAAGAATACCCTCAGCTTGCAACACCCGATTCACCTACAAAGCGTGTCGGCGGAGACGCAGCTGCAAAATTTTCACCTGTAGAGCATAAGGTCCCGATGGAAAGCCTTCATGACAGCTTCTCTGCTCAGGAAATAAGAGATTTTGAAAAGCGCATAAACGAAGCTGTAAACGACCCTGTTTTTATCGTTGAACCCAAAATTGACGGTCTTTCCGTTTCAGCAGAATACAGGAATGGTATTTTCGTAAGAGGATCTACAAGAGGCGACGGTAATGTCGGTGAGGATATTACAGATAATCTTAAAACGATTCGCACATTGCCGAAGAAATTGAATAAACCTCTCCCCTATCTTGAAGTAAGGGGCGAGGTATATATGTCAATTAAAAGCTTTGAGGAGCTGACGGCAAAGCAGGAGGAGAATGAGGAAAAAACCTTTAAAAATCCACGAAACGCCGCAGCCGGTTCTCTCAGGCAAAAGGACTCGAAGATAACTCAGTCACGAAAGCTCGATATTTTTGTCTTTAATGTGCAGCAGATAGAAGGTGAAACCCTGACAAGCCACAAACAGTCGCTTGATTATCTTAAAGAGCTTGGATTTACCGTACTGCCGTTTTATCACGCCTGCCGCAGCGCTGATGAAGTGCTTGAAAGAATTGATGAGATAGGAAATAAGCGGGGCGAGTTTGAATTCCAGATAGACGGCGCTGTTGTCAAGCTTGACAGCTTTGCCCAGCGTAAGGTACTGGGCAGTACTTCTAAATTCCCGAAATGGGCGGAAGCGTACAAATATCCGCCGGAAGAAAAAGATACAGAACTTCTTGATGTTGAAGTAAATGTCGGAAGAACGGGAGTTCTGACGCCTACTGCGATCTTTGCGCCAATAACACTTGCGGGTACGACTGTCAGCAGGGCAACACTTCATAATTCTGAATTCATCGCAGAAAAAGATATCCGCATAGGCGATATCGTCAGATTGAGAAAGGCGGGTGAAATAATCCCGGAGGTAGTTTCCGTTACAAGTCATAAAGAAGGCAGCGTACCTTATAAACTCCCCTCAGTCTGTCCCTCATGCGGCAGCCCTGTCACCTATGAAAACGGTGAAGCTGCCCTGCGCTGTACAAATACAGACTGTCCCGCACAGCTTATGAGACATATGATACATTTTGTATCCCGTGACGCTATGGATATTGACGGTCTCGGAGAAAAAGTTCTTCATGCGCTTGCTGATAACGGTCTTATTCATTCTCCGTTCGATCTTTACAGACTTAAAAGAGAGGATATACTCAGTCTACCCAACAAAAAGGATAAGTCCGCAGATAATCTTATTTCTGCAATACAAAAATCAAAAAGCAATGATCTTTACCGTTTAATTTTTGGTCTTGGCATACGTCATATCGGACAAAAGGCGGCAAAGCTTCTTTCCGATAAGTTCCGGACACTTGACGCTGTTTCAGCCGCCTCAGCCGAGGAGATTGCTTCGATAGAAGGCTTTGGCGATATAATGGCGCAAAGCACGGCGGATTATTTTGCTCTTGAAAAAACAAAGGAAATAATCAGGGAGATACATGAGCTTGGACTTAATACAAATAATCTTAGCGAACCTGTCATTACCGAAAACAGCTCCTTTACCGGAAAGACATTTGTGATCACAGGCACTCTTGAAGGCTACAAGAGAAGTGAAGCTGCTGCAATTATTGAAAAGCTCGGCGGCAAAGTTTCTGGAAGTGTTTCCAAAAAAACAAGCTTTGTTCTTGCCGGTGAAGAAGCCGGAAGCAAGCTGACAAAGGCTCAGCAATTAGGAATAACTGTTATCAGTGAGGATGAATTCAACAGGATGATAAAAGAAAGTGAAAATCAGTAATGTCTAAACCCGAATTTATAAAAAAATTTGTTCATGCATACGGCAATAAGATGAGGCATCATATACTGATGTTCCTGAAATGGACGCTGATCTCTTTGCTTGTAGGGATAGTAGTCGGCGGTTTTTCAGTTCTTTTTGCCTTTATCATGAACACCATGACCGAATACAGAGAAAACAATGACTATATGCTTTACTTTCTGCCTCTTGGCGGTATTGTCACTGTTTTTCTGTATTCAGTATTCCATTATAAAAACGACAAGGGTACAAACCTTGTTCTTTCAACGATCCACGCCCAGTCGGAAATACCGCTGCGTACAGCGCCGCTTATTTTCTTTTCAACCATAATCACCCATGTATTCGGCGGTTCGGCTGGTCGTGAGGGGGCTGCCCTGCAGCTGGGCGGAAGTATCGGCAATCAGATAGGACGATGCCTTAAACTTACCGATGCAGACAAGCGTGTTGTTGTTCTTTGTGGAATGAGCGCAGCATTTTCTGCTCTTTTCGGCACTCCTATGGCTGCCGCAATATTTGCGCTTGAGGTAGTAAGCGTCGGGATAATGTATTATGCAGCACTTCTGCCATGTACATTTTCAGCACTTATTGCAGCCAATCTTGCAAAATTTGTCGGAATAAAAGAGACAGAATTTGCAATTGTAGATTTTCCCGAGCTGACCATACCCAATGCTCTGGAAACAGTTATTTTGTCTGTTCTTTGTGCGGTTATCAGCATACTGTTCATTATCCTCCTTCACAGTACAGGAGATCTTTTCCGCAAATATCTGAAAAATCCCTATGTCCGCATTACAGTCGCTGCATTTGCAATAGTTGCAATGTCCCTGATCCTCAGCACAAGGGATTACAACGGCGCAGGAATGAATGTAATTGCAAAAGCTGTCGACGGTGAAGCTGTCCCCTATGCCTTTATTCTGAAAATGATATTTACCGCAATTACGATTGAAGCCGGATTCCGGGGCGGTGAGATCGTCCCTTCCTTGTTTATCGGCGCAACATTCGGCTGTACATTCGGAAATCTTATAGGTTTTTCGCCGTCCGTATGTGCTGCTGTAGGAATGATAGCTGTTTTCTGCGGTGTTACGAACTGTCCGATAAGCTCCATGCTTATAAGCTTTGAATTATTCGGTGCAGGCGGAATCCCGTTTTTTATGATCGCTGTTGCGGTAAGTTATTTCATGTCCGGTTATTACGGTCTTTACAAGGATCAGACCATTGTTTACTCAAAATACCGTGCCAAATTTCTCAACCGAAAAGCAAGACAATAACCGCAAAGCTCTTAAA
>DEHG01000016.1:16189-39156 GCA_002351795.1 Ruminococcaceae bacterium UBA2806
ACGAAACAGGCTGCCGCACAATTCTGTACGACAGCCTGTTATTATTCTGTTTAAAAGCAAGTTTTCAGAAGATCAGCAACGTTATACTGCTATCAATGCACAGAAACTGTCATTGTTTTTTCGAGCGTCAGACCGTTTGCATCTTTTACAATAACTCTTACATCATAGCTTACTGCTTTCTGCGGCTTGAAGCTTACCTTTTCTTCTGAAGTGAATTGTGTGCCTAAAAGATTCCATTTTGCATTGCCCGTTCTTCTGTAATAATAGCTGTATGTGTACGGTCCTGTACCGCCTGATGCTGCACCCTTTATTACAACAGACTTTCCGGCAGCAGGCTCTTTTGTGACTACCGCAGAATTGTTTTCAAGAGCAAATACATTTACCGACATTTTCTTTGCTGACGAAACACCCTTTGCATCCGTGACAACAACTCTGATCAAATATTCTGACGCTGTCTGCGGCTTGAAATATACCATCTCTGCTTTTGTATTCACTTCGCCTATTCTCGACCACTTTGCAGCACTGTTCTTTTTGTAATAGTAGGTGTATGTATATGCAGACGAATCTCCGCCGGAAGCCTTACCGTATATATATAATTTTCTGCCTGCTATAATATACTTTGCGCTTACGGTCGACTCGTTTTTAAGGGTGATCACACTTACCTTCATAGTCTTTGATACAGTCATGCCGAATTTATCGGTAACTGTGACCCTGATATCATAATCAACTGCCGCTGTTGGTTTGAATCTTGCTGCTGTTTCCGATGTATCCTTTGTTCCGATACGTATCCATTTATTATTTGTTGAACGCCTATAGAAATAATTATATGTATATGGCTCTGCACCGCTTTCACCACTGCCGATGATATTTACATATTCTCCGAGCAGGATCTTTTCACTCTTCAGAGATGATGTGTTTTTAAGTCCGGATGCCTTTACAGTAAAGTATTTTTCAGACTTCTGACCATTGCTGTCCTGTACTGTAACCCTGATATCAAACTCACCTGTGGATGAAGGTTTAAGCTTTGCGCTTACTTCGCTGCTTTCCTTATCACCGATAACGACCCATGCATTTTTGTTTGTTCTCTTATATTCATAGGTATACTTATATGGCGGCTTACCATTTTTGGCTGCACCGTTTATGATAAATCTGCTGCCTACGGATATCAAGTCTTTGTTTACAGATGAAATATTTTCAAGCGGTCTTGGGATAACATCAAGATCAAATGTTTTTTCAGTCGTTTCGCCTTGATAGCGGCGTTTTTCAAGCTTATTGCCAGTACTGTAATTATAATCAAACGCCTTATCCTCTGCTGTGATCTTTATCTGATAATGACCGGTCTTTTCTGGCTTAAATGTCTTTACATTCTGTTTTTCAAACTCCTTCGGCAGCTCGGTCCATTCACTATCCGTTTCAAAACGATAGCTGAAACCATAATTATAATCACCGAATCCTCCATCAGCTAAACCTTTAAGTGTTACTTCTTCATTTGCAAAACACTGCTCTTTGCTGATATTTGAATTGTTCTTTAAATGATCTGCAACATTGCAATTATAGATATTTTCTTTTGTCAGACCGTTAACACAATCCTTTGCGACGATCTTCACCTTATAGTTTCCTGCACTTTCAGGAGTAAAATATACATATTCTAAAGGCTTTTTCGATGAAGCAATTGAATTCCACTGACTGCTGTTTTCCTTCTGATAAAAATAATCGAATGTATAAGGAGAAATACCGCCCTCAGCATAACCATACATTTCATATGGGTTGCCTGAAATAGTTTTATATACGTTGTTATTATTCTTCATGCAGCCCATATATGACTTATTTTTAAGCGGACTGTATGACTTTACGAGAAAAAATTTAATATCGGACGTATTATTTTTATCAGTTACAGTTACCTTGAATGCATATGTAAGTGTATCCTCACATTTCATAACTGCATAATTGCCTGTGGAAGAAATATCTTTCCAATCCCTGTAATCATACAGACTGGATATATCATGTGTGTAAAATGTATATTGGAATCTGAATGTATACGGCTCTGTGCCCTTTTCCGCCTGACCGTAAAGAGTTACATCTGAACCTACAGGTACGGCATACTGTGCATTGATCTGTGAATCCGGTATCGGTTCTGCGCTGATCCCGGATTTGTTCTCGACATTCTCTACTTCCTCATATACAAGTTTAAGGAAAAGCAGAACTGTATCTGTATTTCCATTTGCATCAGTTACGGTAACCTTTATCGGCAGACCATCTTTGAATTCAGATATCGTCTTGATTGTAGTCTGGCTGAGAGTCGGGAAACGATTATCGTTTTCTGTGACTTTAGTGGTAATGTTCACCCATGACGCCCTGTTTATATCTCTGTCATACTTATAGAAATCGCCAGATTTGTCATAATAATATTTATAAGTAATAGTTCCGCTTCCGCCTGTACATGAAGGAATAAAATATACCGGTTTATTTACAAGATCATCGCTATATTCAGCTGAAAGCTTTGTTGTATTTACAAATGCGCCGTTTTTTATACATCTGACTTTTTTCTCAGCAGATACTACTGTTGAACTAGAGTCCTTGCATTTGAGTATCAATACATACTCTCCCTCAGTATTGAAAACCCCGCTGTTACTGTCAATACTGAAAACAGGATCATCTCTGAAGCTTGCAAAAGCTTTTTCCCTATCCGTACCCGGTGCTTTATAATAAAGCGCATATTTATAAGGCGCAATTCCTCCTTTACCTTTTGCAGTAAATTTATAAAGCGTATTTATATATGCTGTATCACCTCCGTCAGAAAACTCAACTGAAAGCGGCTCAGCTACCGAAAAGTCAATTTGTGATATACATTCGCTTTGTGAATCCTTAGCTGTTACTCTGAGGGTATAAGCTCCGATAACCGAAAGATTTATTGATACAGTATTATCAGCCGAGAAATCCTTGAGGCATATGAAGCGGTCCTTATCTTTTTCCGAAAGCTCAAAACGATATGTAACGCTGCCGCTGTATCTGCTTGCAACAGCTTTGAATACTTTTTCCACTCCTGCGCTAATAGCTATCGGCGGTGAATCGAATTTTACAGAAAAGCCGTTATTTACAATGACAAATTCAACAGTCTTTGTTCCCTTATATGAACCCTTACCTGTAATAACAGCTCTTGCCGTACCTTCATAGATATTATTGAAATACTCAACCGTATAATCCTTATCGGCTTTCAATGCTACTCCGTTACGCTTTACAACAAGAACAGGCTCTATCGGTTTACCGGTATAATTCTGATCAGGTATTTTATCAACCGTTGCAACAGCAGAAATATCGTCAGCAATAAACTTTCTTTCTATTATCTTATAGATATTGTCTGTGCCCTTCAGACTGACCCTGAATATGACGCTCGATTTTTCTGCCGAGCAGATAACACTGCTGCCGTCTATTATAATATCCGGATCGTTTTCAGTTTCAATTACAGTACAGGATTCATCAAGAGGTGTAACCAATGTATCGGTATTATTACTTGATGTTTTGACATTCTGGACTATTTTCATCGGAATGTGATATTTAATTCCGGGACGCCATACCTCGACCTTATCCGCACCGTCAAAAGTTACGTTTTCGAGATAGCTTATCGGGCAGGACAGAGAATAGTCAGCTGTTTCATCCGCCTTGGTCCTCATTGAATCCTCAACAGGTTCGGGGGATTTATTTGAAACGAAAACACAGGCGTATTTCATATTACCTACTTCAACAACTGCCGCACCGCATGTAACATATGTATCTGTTGAATTCATTATGCGGCTTTCTTCACTGTTCATATTTTCAAAGAACATTGAAAAATTAGACGATGCATAGGCAATTATCATACCTGTATCCTTTGTCTTGACATCCTCTGATTTGTCATATATCTGTTCGGGGTCATAATCATGATCCACATGAACAGACAGCTCGACAGCTTTTTCCATGGCGGCATCAAACAAAACTTTGTCATCAGACCACGGTGCAAGATTTTTTTCGGCTCTGTAAGCATTTATCCTGTCAAAAAGATCAAATGACGCTTTGTACTTTTTTGTAACGTTATCGATCACAATAGGTACCATAGTTCCGCCGCCGCTGAATGCGCTTACCTCAGCAGCAGGAAGAATAAAGCAGGTCATTATCATCATTACTGACAGTAAAATGCTTATCGCTCGCAGACTGCGTTTTTTACTCATAAAAATCAAACTCCTTTGCATTGTATAAAATAAACTGATTTTTTTCCTCTATTAAATATAGAAAACAAATATCACTTATATTTTACAGCTTTTTATGGTAAAAATCAAATTTTTTTATTATTGTAATATATTTTTATACATACATACAAAAATCAAGATAGTTTTTTGTTATTTATTTAAGATATGAAACAATATAAACTATAATTCTTTGTTTTTATATTATTATATTGCAAAATAAAAAATTACAATAGTGATACTAATAAGATAAAAACATTGAAAGAATAAAGGAACTGTGCTATAATAATCAGGTATTTTATTAAATTAAAGCGGAGGCAAAAAGATGAAAGGGAAGTCAATAGTAAGCATTATCCTGCTTTCAGCAATGCTTTGTACAACTGTGCTGACAGGCTGCGGAGAGAATAATGAAGGCGAAAAGGAAGAATCTTCAAAAAAAGCAAGCGTTGTTTCAAAAGTAAGCAAAGCAAGCGAGGCAAGCAAGGAACAGAAAGCGTCAAAGCCTGTCTCACAGGCAAGCACTGCCAAAAAGAAGGAAGAAAAGAAAAAAGAAGAGTCAAAGGCTGAATCCTCAGAAGAAGAAGTAAAAACAATTGAGCTTAAACCCGTCCCGACCAAGATAGTTGACGATGACAATCTGCCTATCCCCGAAATAAAGGATCCGACTCCCGATAACTGGGGCGAAGATATAAATAATATTTTTGTATACAACGGAGTAGCATATGAACATTTCTACGGAGATGAATATATGGCTCAGGAATATTCAGATGTTGTTTCCTATATAAAAAAGCAATTGGGAAAGAATATCACCGTTTACAATGTTATCGTTCCGACGCATATGGGTGTTGACCTCCCTGAAAAATTTGAGGGTCAGGTCGGTACTTCGCAAAAGGATTATATGCACAAGGTAGTAACATCCTATACCGAGGATGTTATCGGTGTTGACACCTTTGATAAAATGGCTCATCACAGGAATGAATATCTGTATTTCAACAGCGATCACCACTGGACCTCTCTCGGCGCATATTATGCATACAGGGCTTTTGCTCAGAAGGCAGGCTTCCAGCCGCTTGATCTGATGAAGCTTAAAACCGATAAATACGAAAACTTCTACGGTACATTTACAACCACCTACGGCGTTCCCGATCTTATCCCGGATACGGTACATTATTATTATCCGGATTATGATATCGAATGTCAGAAGTTTGACGAATACGGAAATGATCCTTGGGACTGGCAGATCATGAATACATATGTTGACTCCGACAATGCAAGCTTTGTATTCCTCGGCGGCGATTATCCGCTTATTGTTTCAAAAAATCCCAAGGGTAACGGCAAAAAGGTCGCTGTTATGAAGGAGTCCTTCGGCAACTTCTTCTCGCCCTATATTTGCTATACCTACGGTGAGACGCATATTATCGATCCCCGTCATCTTCACATTGATCTGAAAAGCTATCTTGAAAAGAACGGAATTACCGAGGTTATTATTATCAACAATGTAATGGCATCTGCAAGTCAGATTATTCTTGACGCTATGAGAGATATGGTATCCGGCGCTAATGCAGTGGTTGAGGAAGTATCCAATAACGATGAAGAAAGTGAAGATACTACAAACGAAAGCAGTGATGAAAACGGCGAAAATAATCAGGATAATGATTATAATAATGATTACGATTATGTAGACAACAACGATTATTATTGATTAATGAGGCTGACGCAACCGGATCCGATTACGTCAGCCTTTAATTATTATGCTATTAAATTATCTGTATACATTGAATATCAGACAAGAGTGTGATATAATTGGCGTATAAAGGTCGGAAGGGGAATTATCATGTCGATAAAAAAATTATTCGGGAAAAACATAGCTCCAAGCTGTGAATACTGTCAGTTCTGCGTGAAAAAAAACGGCGGCGCAATGGTCTGCCGCTATGGTATTCCGTCTGATGACAAGGTATGCGGAAAATACGTTTATGATCCGCTTAAAAGAGAACCGAGAGTAAGACCTAACCTGCCAAAATTTACAGCTGATGATTTTAAACTGTAAATGATCGTTTTTACAGGAGGAGCATAATGAGATCAAACTTTCATACACATACACAGCGCTGCAAGCATGCATACGGCGATGAAAGAGACTATGTGGAATTTGCCGTAAAAAATGAACTTGATATTCTCGGTTTTTCCGATCACGGTCCCTTTCCCGATCATGATTTTGGTCTGAGAATGGACTATGATGAACTGCCCGATTATCTTTCCGCTATCGACAGTCTGTCTGCTGAATATAAAGACAAAATTCGTCTGTATAAAGGGCTTGAAATAGAATTTCATCCGAAATATATTACATATTACAAACAGCTTTCAGATCTGTTCCATCTGGATTATCTTGCACTCGGAGAACATATGTTTACAGACAGCAATGGAAAAGTCAAAAATATTTACTTTGCAGAAAGCACCGATGATTATATAGAATATGCCGAAAATATTGCAGCCGGTGCTGAAACAGGATGCTTTGCCTTTATTGCTCATCCGGATCTGATGTTTATGAACAAATTTGAATGGGATAAAAACTGTGATAAAGCTTGTGATATGATCCTTTCCGCTGCTGAAAAATACAATATAATTCTCGAATTCAACGCAAACGGGATAAGACGGGGGCGGCAGTATTTTCCCGACGGTATGCGTCTTGCCTACCCTGATGAAAGATTCTGGAAAATGCTGCAGGGCAGCAGGCAGCCAGTAATAATCGGAGCCGACTGTCATATCCCCGAACAGATAAGAGACAGCGCAATAGGTATTGCAGAAAAAATGTGTATGGAGCTGGATCTTAACGTTGTTGATACTATTTTCTGACGGAGGTACTCGAATGAAAAATAAATCAATAAAAACTCTGAGTCTGCTTCTTATCGTTTCCATGACGCTATCACTCTGCGCCTGCACAGGCGAAAGAAAGAAAAGCGCAAAGGATGATCTTCCTATTGATCCTTCCGCAGTATCAAAGCAGCAGGAAAGCAGTGAAAAAGCCGAATCCGTAATTCAGGAAAGCGAGGATAACAGTCCTGTACCTGCCCCGTGGCGGGACAAAGGAATTTTTTCACCATACTATGAAAAAGCCTACCTCAGAATGAAAAAAATGACAACGGAACAAAAGGTCGGTCAGGTAATTCTTGCAAGGTGTCCGTATGAGGATGCTTTCAATACTGCAACTGATTATTTCCTCGGCGGATATATGATGTTTTACAATAATTTTGAAGGCAAAAACAAGGATGATGTGATCCGTATGACAAGAAGTCTTACCGAATCACAGGATATCCCCATGATAATTGCCTCCGATGAGGAGGGCGGGCTTGTAAGCAGAATAACAGGCATTACCGGAATTGCTGAAGATGAATTTCTTTCCCCGAGAGAACTTTTCGATCAGGGCGGTATGGACGCCATAAAGAAGGATGCATTAAAAAAATCTATGCTCCTTAACGATCTCGGCATAAATACAAATCTTGCGCCTGTATGCGATATATGCACAGGAGAGGATAAATTCATGTATGAGCGTTCACTTGGTCAGGGTCCGACGGTTACTTCAGCATTTGTAGAAAACATTACATCCATAAGCCAGTCAAACGGTGTTTCAGTAACATTAAAGCATTTTCCCGGCTACGGCAACAATGCCGATACTCATACGGGAATTGCAATTGACAAACGTCCGATCGAGACATTTGAAAGCACCGATCTCATGCCCTTCCGTGCCGGCATAGACGCCGGTGCTCATGTTGTAATGGTAACACACAATATAGTAGAATGTATGGACAAGGAACGCCCCGCTTCACTGTCCTCAAAGGTACATGAACTGCTAAGAAATGAACTGGGCTTTACAGGAATAGTCGTGACAGACGATCTTGAAATGGGCGCAATAAAAGAATATTCCGACGGCAATTCGGCAGCGGCTGAGGCATTTATCGCCGGGAATGATATGGTATGCGTATCCAATATAGGCGAGGCTTATCAAAGCATATATGACGCTGTAAACAGCGGAGAAATAAATTCTGACAAGCTTGACCGTTCAGTAATGCGTATTATAGCTTGGAAATATGCAAAGGGGCTATTAACAGAATAAATAAAGGACTGTCTCACTTTCAAGGTGCGGCAGTCCCGTTATTTATATATAGCTGTCTATCATATCACAGTAAACGCCCGGAAGATTTGCGCCCTCGATATCAGCCGCAGGTTCGCCGTCCCTGAAAAATATCACAAACGGTACACTGTCTATACCATATCTGTACGCAAGCTCAGGCGACTGTTCCGTATCGACCGAAAGAACAATCACATCCTCCTGATACCTCTCTGCTACCTCTCCGATTATCGCTTCAAAGCCCCTGCAGCGTATATCTCTGTGATCGTAAAAATATACCAGAACAGCAGGATGATCTATTCTGTCCTCAAAGTCATAGCTGTCAGTCTGAATAATATATTCGTCCATTTTCCATTTCCTTTCAAAACATTTACAAAAATGTAAATAACCCTGATTCCGATATTTTTTTCATCAGAATCGCTGTATTATAATATCGTGCTGAGGGAAAAAGTTTACCTGTGATCAAGCTTTGTTCTCAGGGTCAGGGCGGCGCTTCCGATAAACGGCAGAAGCTTCTGTTCAAACCTTGCGGCATGATAGATACCCATTCCCATCAGCATAATATATGCAACGCTTATACCTATTGTAAGCAAAAGAGTCAATACCATTCTTATTTCCGGAAAAAATGAAAGCAAAATGTAAATCAGAAAATCACAAAAATATAAAAAGGTAAAGAAGCTGAACAAAATTCCGCCCTGAAATGTGTGGAACCTGAGATCAGGATTATTTTTCTCTACTGCAAAATGTCCTATTACAAACAATATGCCGACATATGAAAGCGCTGATAAAAAGCGGATGTTTCCATTATTATCTTCCATAAAGATGATCTCCTTTTTTAATTTTTATCTTATTGTACACCAATTCCCCACATATTTCAACCCCTCGGCGTCGTTAAGCATGGAAATCAACTTTATGATTAAGAAAAACAGATAATAAATAATGATCTCCGTGTTTCTTGAGTAATAAAAAATGTAAAAGACTGATACGGGATAGTCGGCTCACCGTATGAATAAAATGCCGTTTCAAATCATATATATGTTGAGAAAAGCGTTATGAGGCAGTGCCTCAGGAAAGGAATGAAGCAAAATGACAGGATATTATCCTGAAGGTAAACTGATCGGTACTGTGGAAAATCTCAGTGCCCTGCAATCAATGGCTTCAATAACGGAAGCCTGGCACGAGGGAAGGATCCTCGAAGCAAAAGCAATTGTCTGTGACTGCGGACACAATCTTATTGTAGATCTCGGCGTGATAAAAGGTATCATCCCCCGTGAAGAGGGCGCTGTGGGTATCAGGGAAGGAACTGTGCGTGATATTGCTGTGATATCAAGAGTAAACCGCCCTGTATGCTTTGTTATTACCGATCTCAGAAAAAACGAATTCGGAAAAACCGTTGCAGTCCTTTCACGAAGACTGGCGCAGGAAAGATGCATGAATGAATATGTGCGCTGCCTTATCCCGGGCGACGTTATTGATGCGAGGATCACTCATCTTGACTCATTCGGCGCATTTGCGGATATCGGCTGCGGTATCGTTTCACTGATACCCATAGATTCCATATCCGTTTCAAGGATAGACCATCCGAGAGAAAGGTTCCGGGTGGGAATGGATATCAAAGCCGTTGTACGTTCATTCGAGGGCGGAAGGATAAGCCTCAGCCATAAAGAACTGCTCGGTACATGGGAAGAAAACGCCGCAAGGTTTGCTATCGGTGAAACTGTCGCCGGCATAATCCGATCTGTGGAGGATTACGGGGCATTCGTTGAGCTTGCTCCGAATCTTGCAGGACTTGCGGAAATGAAAGAAAACATCCGTGCAGGTCAGCAGGCAAGCGTTTATATCAAAAATATCATTCCTTCACGAATGAAAATAAAACTCATAATAATTGATACCTTTGATTACGATTATTCACCCTCTCAGCCGGAATACTTTTTCCATGATGACCATATGGATCATTTCAGGTATTCACCGCCTGTTTCCGATAAGATCATAGAAACGGATTTTGAAGCAGTCCAGCCCCAGGAGCCTGTTCTTATGAGGAAATGTCTGTAACCAACTGATCTGTTATTTTCTTTGCTGCGGCCTCAAGTCTCTTGAAGGTCGCATTTTTATCTCCCCTGATTATCGGATCTCCGTTTACGTCCTCTTTTATGCTGCTGTTAAGACTGAGAAATGACAGGTGCTGGGAATACATAAAAGTGATGCCTTCCGTTCCGTATTGTTTTTTCACCTGCTCTGCGGCAAGCGACGCACTTCTCCCGAAGGTTATCACATAGCTGTAGCCGTCAATATCATGTTTAAGTCTTTCAATATTTGCACTGTCCGTTATTTCCTTAGCGGATGGCTCACTGCGATTATCGTAGGCTTTATAATGCACCATTTCAGATGAATTTGTTATACGGTAATCATACCTGTCACATGACGGGAAAATATCGGGATAGCTTTTATTAAGTATCGTAAGCATCATATCGAGGTTTTTTCCCGTCTGACCGTTTACAAGTCTGCCGCTTTTAAGCTCCTCCTGTCCGGGACAGGAAAAAATAAAAGCTGTCCTGATATCATTTTTTCCTTCATTGCGTTTAACCTTAAGAATCGTGTTTTCCATTTATTATTCTCCTTTGATCCGTAAACAGATTTAAAGGACAGCCGATAACAACGACTGTCCTTTTTGCTTTATACTACATTGAAAGTAAAGTATTTACTTGTTACATTTCCTGATGAATCCTTGACATTTACGCAAAGACTGTAAACACCTCTTTCCCACGGATGATACTTGATCGTACCTTTGCAGGAATTATACTTTCTGAGGTTTACCCAATCATACTGACTGGGCTTGAGAATGTTCAGCTCATACTTGTATGAAGCTGTACCGCCGACTGCTGAGGGATTTATCATGAGATCATCGCCGTAGAAAAGAACGCTGTTCTCAATTGATGTATTGTTTTCAAGATAATCAGCATCTACATAAAGTGTAAAATACTCTTCAGAAGTATCGCCTGCTTTATCTGTAGCGATTACCTTGAATTCATATGTACCTGCTTCCCACGGATGATAGATGTGGGAAGATGAAGTGCAGTTCTTTCTCAGTGTGATCCATGAATCACCGCTGGGCTTGATTGCCTGGATCTCATAATTAACACCGCCGGCGCCGCCTTTTGATGAAAGTGTGAACTTAACATTTTCACCGAATGTCATATAGTCCTTATCAATATCAGCATGATTTTCAAGCGGTGAAGATGAAACATTAAAGCTTACCTGCTTTGAAGAAATGTTTCCGGATGAATCCTTTGCATTGATCTTCAATGTGTAGCTTCCTATCTCCCAGGGACGATAGCTCATGGAGCTTGCCGATGCATAATTCTTGAGGCGGATAAAATCATCAGTGCTGGGTTTCTTTACATCGACCTCATACTTATATTTTCCTGAACCTCCGTCTGCATCAAAGAAGATCGTAACGTTATTTCCGTATGATACTTCATCGTCATCAATAAAGCTGTTATTTGTAAGCTCGCTGCTGACTGCAAGATCCATTGTCTTTTCACTGGTATTGCCGTCACTGTCATATGCAATGACCTTTATCTCATAACCAGTGGAATATTTCGGCATGAATCTGATGCTTGTGCTGCTTGTCTTAGCACTTCCTATCGTCTTCCATTCAGAAGATGAATCCTGTCTGTACTGATAGGTATAAACGACATCACCGCCGGCATTCTCAGTATCTGCATTGATCGTTACCTTATCACCAAGAGCCAGAACAGATGAACTGATACTTGATGTATTAACAAGTGAAGATGAAGAATAGGAAGATGATGAAGAATCAAGTGACGGAAGCGAGCTTGTAACATACCAATATGCTTCAACACCCGATGTACTTATAAGTGAATCTCTTGCATCTATAATACCCTCGCCGCAGCATCTTGCCGGATCTGAGCAGGAGAAAACACCGTTTGAATAACCGGTAAGCATTATAGCATGAGGATGATCATAATCATATGCTACAATTCCTTCGGGATGTTCATCAAGAAGTCTTTTTAGCTCCTCTGTCGAATCACCATATATTCTGCCGCAGTTTACGCTGATACCATTGTAATTGTAACTGAATCTCATTCCGCAGCCCTCTACCCATAAGGTCGAACGGCATGCGCTTTCTGTTATTGATCTCCAGTTGCTGTCGCCTCTGAGTATTGCAGCTCTTCTGAGAAGCATTACATTTGAAGCAAGCGTACAAGTATCGCTTTCCTGCTGTTTAACAAAGACATCTGAAGCATTCAGATCAGACAATGTAACTGCATCGGTGTTATTAGTAAAGCCTATGACACAGGCCGGGGTTATTGCTAAAGAACAAAGCATAACGGACAGTAGTTTCTTAGGTTTCATTAATTGAATTCCTCCGTAGTTTTTTTAATTTGACCATATATATATTACAATCTTTTAATAATTATTGCAAGAAAATAATGCCGAATATTTGCAAAAAATCTTAGAAAAAATACAACTTTAGCATTTTGCACATAATTTAATTTCATTTTTTACCATTTCCACACAAAGTTTTTGGCTCTTTTTTAGAATGAACACTATCACATTTGTGTGTTTTATCATACAAATAAGTTACAGGTTTGTAACCATGATTTTTTTACCTATTTTCCCTCATTATGGACCTGAGAAATTGTAATATTTTCAAATGATATATCTGTTTGTCTGTTTACAAGATCCTTTATCATTATAACAGCGGCATCGTCAAGCTCTTTTCCGAATACGCTTACACTGCAGCTGTCATTATTGATAGTTACAAAAGCGTCCTGAAATCCCTTTAATCTTATCTCATTTTCAATATCAGTCTGAGATTTTATTGTTTGCGAAAGCTTTTCAGCAGATTTCATCGTGTCACTGCGGCGTGTTTCGTCCTCTTTATCCGACTCTATTATATCCGTCATTATCTCCATTGCCTGTTCATTTCCCTTATCCCTTCTTGCCCTTTCTTCTGCGAAATGACCCTTATCCGGCTGAGTGCTTACTGTCTGTGCAGGCTTGCTTGTCTGAGAAGTCTGCTTTACCTTATCAGTCTGTGAGCTTTCCGTTTTCAGCTCGGTATTTACATATGTTGTCTGACCAAGCTGTTTTACGGATGAAGCTTCCGTTTGTGTTTCCACAAGCTCCTGCGGCTCGGAAAACTGCCAGTTCAGATATACAGCCGCACCAAGCGCCACTACCAAAGATGCTATCACAAGTTGTCTTTTGCCGAACGTCATGACCATTCCTCCAGTTACTTGATTTAGGAAACACTGATAGACCATGTTTCCTTAGCTTTGCAGTCCTGTAACATATATATGTGAATTTGTAATATCCAATGCAGCAGATACTGCATTGATTATCGTTTCCCTCACATTTTCATTTTCACCGCCTTCACATACGACAAGCACTCCCTTTATTTCAGGAACAAGCTGACCTATCGACAATGCCTTTTCCGAACCATCCTTCCCTCTTATAATTGTATATTTCTTTTTTTCCGTATTCTGTTTATCTGCATTTTCGTTATTATCATTCTTTTTTGATGATTCCTTTCCGTTGATATCCGTATCCGCAGCATATACGTCACGGACTGAACCCTTGAGAGTTATCATGACCTTTGTTTTCCCTGCACCCTCTATGCTCGCAATCATATTCCCAAGCTCTTCTGTCAGCGCATTTTTATAATCATCCGCAGAAAAGTCCGAAGCATTGATCTCCTGCTGAGGTACGGTATCCTCATTTTTACCCGGATCAAGAGCGGAGGAAATAAAGATAAGCGCAATGCCGGCAAGACCTAAAAGGACTATGATACTCATAACTCTGTCATTTCCGAGAAATCTGTCGATAGCCGTTTGTTTTTTCTTTTTATTGCCGTTTTCATTATCTTTCATTTCAACCGCTCCCACTGATATAATCCCTATAACATATTATGCGCTGATATCAGAATTATGTTATCAACCTCACATATCAGGCACACTGCATATTATTATTTTTGCCTTATCTCCTAAAACATCACGGACGGTTTTTCTTACCTCATCCGTTTTATCTCTCTGTGACCCGTCAAGCTCTATACTGCAGCTTATCCCCTCTGAAATATATTCATCATTGTACTGAACATCGACCGAAAGCCCGCTGACCCCTATGCCCTTTTCATCCAGTCTGCACCGCACCGCTTCTGTCAGCTTTTCATTCATATAATCTGTCTGCAATTCAGCCATGGGGCTGTTATCCTCCTGATAAATGTATTCCTTCAGCGGAAGGCTTATATCACCCTCATACATCAGTTCCTTCAGCGGATCAATAAAAGCGCAAAGCATTAGACAGCCTATGACAACCCGTACTGTTTTCTCATATTTTGCGTCCGGTATCAGCATTTCCGCAAGACAGGCAATGACCGAACATATGCATACCACCATTGCCCATGCATTTATCTTATCCATTTCTTATTTCCCCACTATCAGCACAACTACGGTCGAAATAATAAATATCATCAGAACTGTAAGCAAGACAGCTGTAATAAGCGACATTACCGTTTCTATCGCCCTCATGACAGCTTTGACAGCGGAAATGCCGAGCATTTCGGCGGACGCACCCAAAAGGAAAAAAGCCATTCTCCAGACAATACATTCCATCAAAACAGGAAGGAACATACAAGCCGACGCTATTATTATAAAAACTCCCGTTCCGCTTTTAAGAAGAGAAAGGCTCCCGCTGAATGTACTGACTGTTTCTCCCAGGACACCGCCGACATAGGGTACAAATGAATTTACCGCAAAGCGCACAGCTCTTGCGCTGACATCATCAAGAGAGGACGCCACAAGACTTTGTGCTGAAAGTATCGTAACAAAAATACCAAGCGAAAAATTCATTACCCATTTTACACAATTGCATATCGCATTTGTTATCCCCGATATTTTCAATGAATCTGAAAGCGAGGATGTAACGGACAATGCAAGAAATATCTTTATTACGGGAAAGATGATCTTTGAGGACATCATTCCTATTATCTCGGAAACACCCATAAGAAGTGTATAATAGGAGCTTCCCTGTATCTCTCTGGCTGTCGAGATCATAAGTCCTGTCATGACCGGAACATAAAGCGCCATAAACCCTGCCGCACCCTGAATGACCTCCCCCGCACTTGAAATTATCCCGCACACAGGATCTATTACCGCCATACATACGCCGATAGTTCCGACAGCGGAAAGCGTCAGCTGATAACTGCCGTTTCCGAGCGTAAGACCTGCTCCCCCCGTCAGCGCACAAAGAAGCATTATTCCGAAGGCAATAATAACTGCCGGAAAGGGCGCACGGCTTTTTTCTGCGGCAAGCTCCATAAGACAGGAAAGTATTTTTTTAGTGTCAAAGCTTTTCAGACTGTCCGTACTGCTTATTGAAAACTCCATATCTGAAATAAGCTTTTTTGTTTCATCCGGCAGAGAATCCTCAAGTCCTCCCGCCCCGCTGACGGAAAACTGCTTGCGGTACAGGATTTCCGCATCATCATTTCCGGCTCCGTAAACCGCAACAGAAAAGCCGGACATTATTACAAAAACTATTATAAAACAAATGATCCTTTTCATTTCTATTCAGCCTAAAGCCTGCGTCAGGGCATCCCTGAAAAACTGTTTTCAAGAACAGCCGTTATTTTTTACTGATGTCATTCTGAAAAGCACAGCGATGAAAAATTTTCTCACTTATTCTTCACCTTTTAAAGATCCATCGTTTTCGCTCAGGATGACAAAGTAATCATATTAAGGAAAGGCTGGCTCCAAATCTCAAAAACCTATTTATTCAGTGTTTCCTTAATGTCGTTTAATATAATATGCTCAGCAAGCTTTAAGCTCACCCCCCTGCTGCCAAGAGTTGAGAGACTGTTTCCAGTATATTTCCGTAAAGCGGCAAAGAAATGACTAATACTGAAATTTTAGCCGCAAGATCAATTTTTGAACCCAGAGAACTGTAACCATTGTCAATACAAAATTCAGAAGTGAACTTGCCGATAAGACATATTCCTATCGTTTTTATAAGTATCTGTCCGTAATCGGTATTTAGTCCGCTAAGACTGATAAGCTGTTTTATTTCCTCCGCGGCAGGCTGTGCTTTAGGCAGCACCGCAAGGATAATAAGTATTCCGCCAGCTGCGGCTATGAGTATGCTTGTTTCGGGAGAGTACTTTTTAAGTCCGACAGCGGCAATTACCGCCGTAAGCGCTGCGGCGCACAATGTAAGTATTTCCATCAGAAACCAAACAGGCTTTCTATAGTATTGAACAGCTCCGATATCTTATCAACAAGCATCAGCAGAACTACTACCAGCCCTGCAAGAGTTGTCATCATAGCCTGCTCCTCCCTCCCCGACCGTGACAGAACAAGACTCAGAACGGCTACAATAATACCAATAGCTGCGATCTTGAAAATAAAATCAATGTTCATATCCTTCTCCCTGCTGTCAGCTTATAGGGCTATATCAGTATGACTGCCGCAAGAACTCCGCAGAATGTCCCGACCGTCCTGTAAAGCCGCTGTCTGATCACTCCATCCTTTTGCATCTGTTCATATCTTGTTGAGGCTGTCGTTATCTGTAGCTGAAGCTTTGCCGCTTCCTCATCAGCGCCAAGCTCCCCGAAGCCCTCGCAGAAATCTGCAAACAGCGGGATATCATTGCCGTCAAGCTCCCCTCTTTTTTCGGCGCTTTCAACAGACTGTCTCCATGCGTCTGTAATACTGTCGCCCGATCTCATTTTTTCAATAACATCATCTATCATACAAGTCAGCATAGGTACGCTGTGAACTCCCGAAAGAATTTCCATTATATCTGCACCTGAAAATTCGATCATTGTTCTTGCCTGCGTCAGAAAAGAAATATACTGCTGCATAAATACAGTTTTATCTCTGCTGCGTTTTGATATGAACAATCCCGCCGCCGTTCCGCAGCATATTATAAGCAGACAGCCTGTTAGCTTCATCACCATTTCAAACGCCCCCTGTTTCAATCCATTCCGTTACTGTTCCCGGACTGCTGCCCGAACCGAGAATAACTACCGTCCCGAATGCCCCTGTTTTCAGAAGTCTCCTGCCCTGCTCTCTTTTCAGAAGAGCTTCATAGCTTTCCGCATGTATCGTCGCTATAATGAAAGCCCCCGCATTGGCACCCTGTGCGACCGAATCCGCATCTGCAGCAGTGCCGACTTCATCACATATTATTACCTGCGGCGAAAGAGAACGAACCGCCTGTATGATACCCTTATCCTTAGGATAACCGACCTGTACATCCGAAAGCCCCAGATCTATAAAGCCGCAGTTTCCTCCCGATATTTCTCCTCTTTCATCAATTATTGCCGTCCTCATTATTTTTGTATTTTTCCCTGTTGAAACACTTAAAGCCATATCACGGAGAATGGTTGTCTTTCCGCTTGACGGCGGTCCGGCTATCAGTATCCCGCTTCTGAGCGGAAACAGTCTTGTGATGATCTCATGCGCCGCACCATGTATCTGTCTTGAAATACGGATATTCATTGATGTGATATCCGTTACCGCAGATATTTCCCCGTTTTTTACATTTGCCGTCCCGCATATACCAATTCTGCTGCCTGTTTTTGCAGTGACAAAGCCGCTGTTTATTTCATTCTGTCTGCTGTAAATTGAATAGCCGCATATGCTTTTAAAGCAGTCCGACATATTCTGCCGTGTGCAGACGACTGCCCTTGTCCCCGGTGAATAAATAACAGCTCCGTCCCTGCATACAAATAATGTATCCATCCCTTCCGTCAGCGCAACAGGCTTTCCGCTGCGCAGACGTATTTCCTGAATATTCTGCTTTTTAGCGTCTGGTATTTTCAATAAAACGGCGGAAAGCTCACCTCCCAGTATTTTTACCGACTCATTATAATACTGAATATCTTTTTCCATTTCAATTCCTCCACTGTATTAACTGCGTCCTATATTTCAAATATAGAGTGCTTCGCCTGAGAATAGACCACAAAAATACCGACAAAAAAATCAGGCGGAACCGATTTTACTCAGTTCCGCCTGATATTCAGTTATCTGCGGCCTTATGCCGTCCGTTAAACATTCTGCCTGCCTCACGGTCTGCATCTGACGCTGCTGTCAGCAATGCCAGACATACTACGCCCAAAAAAGCACCGATCACCATTCCCGCTATAAACAACAGCATGACAGCACCCCCGATCTTAAAAAAATTCGGGCTTGTTATATTATATGCGGAAACACCTTATTTTATTCCTTAATAATCGCTCCTGTCCGCCGCACCGAAAACATCTATCGGAACTCCGAGAAGCTGCATTATCTCTATATAGCCGTCATAGACCTCATCACGGGAAAAACCTCCCGTTTCAAGCTGTTCGTTGCTCAGATCATTAAGTCTTTGATAAAAATCTGTCGCAAGCTCGATATACTTATCAGAATAAACAATATTGTCAAAAAGCATATCCTCTGCTTCGCCGTATCTGCCTTCTTTTATCATTTTCATAAGCTCAAGATGAAGAAGATCGGTCGGGGTAAGCGAATCTGTTTCATGTATATTTCCGACTATCTCATACTGCACCTCAGATTCCTTTTTTCCGAAAACAACATTTGCAACAAATTTTGCCATCATCTCTATCTGTCTCATCATCCAGTCGTCCTGAAATCCCATTTGTCATCCTCCCGAATATTACGAAATTCCTGCCAATACACCTGTAGAAAAAGCTGCCTGCAAATTGAACCCGCCTGTATAGCAGTCAATGTCAATTACCTCTCCTGCAAAATACAGTCCGTCTATAAGCTTTGAACCCATTGTTTTCGGGTCTATTTCCTTAACGCTTACGCCGCCCGATGTTACGATCGCTTCTTCTATCGGTCTGAATCCTGTAACAGTCCTTGTCATTTTTTTCAGACTGTCAATAATTGTCTTTCTCTCTGTCCTTGTTATCTCCGCACAGCGCTTATCTGCAGGTATACCGCTGAGCTTTATAAAATCTTCGATAAGCGCTCGTGGTATAAGCGTTGAAAGAATATCGGTATATATACCTGCTGATGCATTTCCTATTTCCCTCAGGAGTCTTGCGTCAAGCGTTTCTTCATTCAGCGCGGGTTTAAGATCAATTTCTACCCTGTATCTTCCGTTTTCCATATTTTTCATATGAGCGGATACACTTCTGATAACAGCACCTGAAAGCCCGTAACGGTGAAGCTCCATCTCGCCGAAATCGCTGTAAATGCATTTGTTCTTTTTTGCCGTATCTATAACCCTGACAGCTATATTTTTAAGAAGCAGTCCCTCAGCATCATATCCGAAATGCTCCGCCGTTTCAAGCGGAACAAGGGAAGGACGCAGCGGAACTATAGTATGACCTGCCTTTTTTGCAAAGGTATAACCGTCACCTGTTGAACCTGTCAGCGGATAGGATCTCCCGCCGGTCGCAATGATAAGCTTATCACATTCCATTATATTTCCGTCCGACAAAACTATACCTTTAACTCTGCCGTCCTCAATAAAGATATCCGTTACCTCATCATTTACAATAGTACAGCCTGATTCATTTACAGCTCTGACAAGGGTATCTACAATATCCCCTGCCCTGTCCGATACCGGAAAAACACGGCTGCCTCTTTCTGTTTTCAAGGGACATCCGTGTTTTTCAAAAAAGGAAATAGTATCAGACGGTGAAAAATTACTGAGTGCGCTGTATAGGAATTTCCCGTTTGTCGGCGTATTGGCAATTACAGTCCTCTCATCACAGTTATTGCAGACATTGCATCTGCCCTTTCCCGTAATATAAAGCTTGCGGCCGGGTCTTTTGTTTTTTTCAACTATAATAGTATCATTTCCGTTTTCTGCGGAAAAAATGCCTGCCATAAGCCCGCCGGCTCCGCCGCCTATAATAATTGTTTTCCTATTGCCCAATACCGTCACCCTCTCTGTTATTGCGGTAAACATCGTATTCCTGCCATATCATTTCGAGGTTTGTAAAGGTTTTCTCAACTGCGCCGTCAAGCTCAATGACAGTCGCAACTATCAGAGCATTTATCATACTCAGCGGCGCAACAAGGGAATCCACTACAGACGCCATATCGCTTTTTGCAATAAGCACATAATCCGAAAGACTGCAAAGCGGGCTTGTCATACTGTCAGTAAGCGCTATGACCTTTGCGCCCCTTCTTTTTGCAAACGACATTGCTTTTATCGCAGCGTTTGAATATCTCGGAAAGCTTATCCCGATAATTACATCATCCTCGGAAATACGGAAAAGCTGTTCATATATTTCTGTTTCTCCGTAATTGCTTATGACCTTTACATTTTTGAAGATAAGAGAATAATAATATCCCAAAAATGACGCAAGAGCCGCCGAACTTCTGACTGCAAAAATATAGATCGTACCTGCTCCCGCTATAGCCTTGACGGAATTGCGGAAATCCTCCTTTGAAGTTTCCTCTATTGTCCTGCGTATTTTTTCGATATCCTGATTAAGAACGCTTGACAGTATATCCTCATTTCCGAATCTGTTTTTTGTAACTTCTATTCTCTGAATAGAAGTAAGCTTATCCCTTATCATTTCCTGCATAGCCTTCTGCATTTTTGGATAGCCGTCATAGCCAAGCTCGGTTGCAAAACGCACAACAGTTGATTCACTGACCCCTACAGTCGCTCCTAATTTTGATGCAGTCATAAAAGCCGCTTTATCATAATGCTCGGTGATAAAAACAGCTATCAGCTTCTGTCCTTTGGAAAAGCCTGACATTCTTTCATTAATAAGTGACAATAAATTCATTTCAACAGCCTCTGTTCATAAATATTTTTATTATCCCTAAAAAATCCCCGCCCGATGCAGACTGGCACCGGGCGTAATAATACTGAATTTCACTTTGATAAATAATTAAAAATTGAATGATGCTACGAGAATTGAAAATACGCTTAAAACAATCATTACACACAGAACAATAGCTGTGATCCTGATGATAAGCTTTTTATGCTTGAACATTTTTATCAACCCCATTCCATAAACACTGAGATCATAATATCTGCTGATTTAATATTATAACAAAATCGTAAAAAATGCAAGATAATAAAGAAAATATTTTAAAAATTTCCGATTTCAGCAATCAAAATCCGCTGTTTTAATAAAATTGTTGACTCATCAGCATAAAAACATTGACAAATTATGCATTTTGAAGGATAATATATATGCATAATTATTTTGTATGAGCTTTGCGGATCATACCGAAAAGCTTTAATTCAATAATTTAGCCTATCATCAAAAAGGAGGAAGGATCTATGGGCTACACTATTGCTCAGAAAATCATCAAGTCTCATCTGCTCAGCGGTGAAATGACCGTAGGCAGTGAGGTGGGTCTCAGAATTGACCAGACATTAACACAGGACGCTACAGGTACTATGGCATACCTCGAATTTGAGGCTATCGGCGTACCCAGAGTAAAAACAGAAAAAAGCGTTGCTTATATCGACCATAATACTCTCCAGACAGGTTTTGAAAATGCTGACGATCATCGTTTCATCCAGTCTGTCTGCAAAAAACACGGAATATATTTTTCAAGACCCGGAAACGGTATCTGTCATCAGGTTCACCTTGAGCGTTTCGGCAAGCCCGGAAAAACTCTCATCGGTTCTGACAGCCATACTCCCACAGGCGGCGGCATCGGTATGCTTGCTATCGGCGCAGGCGGTCTTGACGTTGCAGTTGCTATGGGCGGCGGCGCATATTACATATCTATGCCGAAAATGGTAAGGATCAACCTCAGCGGCAAATTACAGCCCTGGGTATCCGCAAAGGATATAATTCTTGAAGTACTCAGGATCATGACTGTAAAGGGCGGCGTCGGCAAGATCATTGAATACGGCGGAGAAGGCGTAAAAACTCTTACCGTTCCCGAAAGAGCAACTATCACAAACATGGGCGCAGAGCTTGGCGCAACAACATCCATCTTCCCGTCCGATGAGATAACAAGAGAATTCATGAAGGCTCAGGGTCGTGAAGAGGACTGGACAGAACTTTCCGCTGATGAGGATGCAGAATATGACGAAATGATATATATTGATCTTTCAAAGCTTGTTCCCGCAGCAGCATGTCCCCACAGCCCGGATAATATAAAGACGATCGAAGAGATAGGTCCTCAGAAGATAGATCAGGTATGTATCGGCTCATGCACAAACTCATCTTATCTTGATCTTATGAGAGTAGCTGCAATACTCAAAGGCAAGACTGTTGCCGACGGCGTATCGCTTGCTATCGCTCCCGGTTCAAAGCAGGTTTACAATATGCTTGCAAGAAACGGCGCTCTTGCGGATATTATCGAGGCCGGCGCAAGAATACTTGAATGTGCCTGCGGTCCGTGCATAGGCATGGGTCAGTCGCCTAACAGCAAGGGTATCTCCCTGCGTACCTTCAACCGTAACTTTGAGGGACGTTCCGGCACAAGAGACGGTCAGATATATCTCGTAAGCCCTGAGACTGCCGCTGCTTCTGCAATTGCAGGCGTATTTACCGACCCGAGAACTCTCGGTGATCCTGTTGAGATTCAGCTTCCCGAGAAGTTTGAATACAACGACAATATGGTGATTGCCCCGGCTCCCGTTGAGGAAATGGACAGCGTAGAGAT